>NZ_DJOA01000013.1:0-7250 GCF_002437085.1 Candidatus Avelusimicrobium stercoris
GCCTTTATACCCAGGATGACCTACTTATTCAGAGCACCGAGCCTTGCGCGCCGCCCCTGAGGGCGGCTTCCTTATTTAACAACAACAAAAACCCCGGGGGAAGAAGTCCGCCGGGGTGAGAAATTATCCAGTCAAACTGCTTTATTTTTGCGGAGTATGCGGGTCAAAGCGGTGTTTGTAATATGCTACAAACTTATCCCACACCGCACGGACCGCCGGCTTATCCGCAAAGCGGGGAGACATCTCCTCCAACTTGCCTACAAACAGTTCCCGCACTTGGCGCGGAGATTGTAAACTGTTGTAAGCCGCTTCCTCGGCCGATACGCGGGCACAGAATAAAAGAGTGTCTTTAATGGTGCCGTAATACTCCACTTCGTCCGTACCGATAACGGGCCCCATATCGTGCAAGCCGGTGCGGACCTCGCGGTACAAAAGTGCCGAGTAAAACTCGTGCATATTAACCGTAGGAGCAAATACGCCTTGCATCAAAATCTTCAAAAAGCGAACTCTATCCGCCGACGGCAAAAGTGGCAAAAAGTGGTCGTTTAACCGCTGGGCCGTAGCCTCGCCCAAAAGCGCGCGGAAATTGGGGTTGTCGTCCATAATTTTAGTTCCCGCAGAATATTGGTAGCGATTGCGGAATTCCTGCTCCGCTTGGTTTTGGGCAACGCGCAGTTCGTATTCCAACGCGAGCAAATAGGTGTAACTGAGTTTCATCCCCGAGCGGATACGCTGGGATAAAACCAACATACACGGGCTTAATTTATTGGTGTTTTGGTCCTGCATTTTAAAGAGAGCCTTGGACACTTCACGCGTGAGCGCATTGGACACTTCCGTATGGATTTTTCCGTCCTTTAAAAGCGGTGCCAAAGCCCCGCGAGAAGGCAGTACGGAAGCGAAACGCGCCAAAATCTGGCGTTCCGGCGTGGCTTCCACCAAATGCTGTAACGCCTTTTCTTCCGCAGGAACAGCCACCCTAGGAGTGCGGGCCAAAATCTTCCTTACCCCTTTAACGGATTTAAGCGGATTTTTCTGCGCAAAAGCCGCCGTAGGAATTAACAAACCTGCTAAAAATAAAATAAATAATTTTTTACCCATACTTATATTTTGCAAAACTAACAGCCCAAATAACAGGGCCCTTGGACCCACTTTTATATAGGGCAAAGGACCTAAAAAAGAGGGACCTGGTAAGGTCCCCCGCTGGTTACAGATTATCTTTAATGGTTTGCGCGAGACGCTTTAAACCTTCTACCATTTGTTCCTTAGTGGGATAAGAAAAGTTTAAGCGCATATCGTTAAACACATCGGCCTGCGGATAGAAATCCACCCCCGCAACATAGGCTACTTTATTTTCAATAGCCTTGGGCAGCAAGTCCGTGGCGTTCATATGTTTGGGCAAGGTAAGCCACAGGAAGAGGCCGCCCTCGGGGCGCGTCCAGGAAACATTTTTTGGCATATATTTTGCCAAGGTTTCCAACATCAAATCGCGTTTTTCGCGGTAGGCCGCAATGATTTCTTTGACGTGCTGCATCAGCATCCCGCTGCGAAGGTATTCGCCCGTAGCCAACTGCAAAATGGGCGAGGTGCACAAGTCCATCGCCTGTTTTAAAATGACATATTTTCGGATGACGTCTTCCGGTCCGATAATGTAGCCCAAGCGGAAGCCCGGCACAAATACCTTAGAGAACGTAAACATCGTAATCACGTTGCCGCGGCCGTTATCCAGCGCGTAAAAGGTGCGCGGGGAAGTGCCTTCAAAGCGGACTTGGCGGTATGGAGAGTCTTCCAAAATAAAGGTATTATATTTTTGGGCAATTTCCAAAATTTGCACACGGCGGTCTTCGGGAATAGTCGTACCCGTGGGGTTTTGGAAATCGGGCACCAAGTAGATAAATTTGCACTGTTTGCCTTGGGCCTTTAACGCGGCCAGTTTGGCTTCCAAATCTTCGGGCAAAATACCGTATGCGTCGCTTTCCGCACCCGTAATATCCGCACCCGCCACGTGGAACGCCTGCAACGCGCCCAAATAAGTGGGGCAAGCGGTAATAATGCTGTCGCCGGGGTTTACGAACAGGCGCGCCGTCATATCCAACGCCTGCTGGGAGGCAGACACCACCATCATTTGGTCGGTGGTTACGTCAATATTTTCGGTCTCTTTTAAGAGTTTTACCAGTTCCGTGCGCAGTTCCATTTGCCCTTCGGTCGTGCCGTACTGCAACGCCTGTTTAGGGGTCTTCGTCAGTACATCTTGCATAATATTGGCAATTTCGTGCGTGGGGAACAATTCCGGGGCCGGTAACCCCCCCGCGAACGAAATAATATCCGGGCGGGCAATCACCTTCAAAAGTTCTCTAATGGCAGAAGCCTTGGAGCGGCTTACCACTTGGGAAAACAACTTATTGTAATTCATCTGCTACTCCCAATCTTATAATAATCGCTTAACTAATATATTGTACAATTTTTAGGCTCAAATCTTTCGCCGGGACAGAGTGAGTCAGCGCCCCCATAGAAATTACATCCGGGCGGACTGCGCAGTAGGCCTCTAAATTGGTTTTATTCACGCCACCGGAAACCTCAATAATCGCGCGTCCGGCAATTTCTTTTTTGCACACGGCAATTTGTTCGGGCGTCATATTGTCAAGCATAATGATATCCGCACCGGCGTTTAAGGCTTCCTTTACCTCGTCCAAGGTCGTGGTTTCCACCTCTACCTTGGGCGTATGGCCGATAACGTCCTTAATCTTTTTGACGGCCGCCGTAATGGAGCCCGCCGCCGCAATGTGGTTATCCTTAATCATCACGCTGTCGGCCAGGCTAATGCGGTGGTTGCGTGCGCCGCCAATGCGTACCGCGTATTTATCCAAACGCCGCAAGCCGGGCTGGGTTTTGCGCGTATCCACAATCATTACGCCATATTTTTTGCCGATGGCCGCATACTCGCGCGAGGCGGTGGCAATACCGCTCATCCGTTGCATAAAGTTAAGTGCGGTCCGTTCGGCCTTTAAAATAGACAAGGTGCGCCCCGTCAGTTCCAGCACGATTTCGCCCTTCTTCACGTCGTCGCCGTCCTTTTTAAGCGGCGTAAAAACGACCTCCGGATCCACCGCGTGGAACACGGTTTTGGCTACGTCCATACCGCACAGCACCAAGTCTTCCTTGGCGCGGATAGCGGCCTTGGCCCGGTTTTCGGGCGTAAAAATAGTGTCCGAGGTGATATCCCCCAAACTTAAATCTTCCAGTAAAGCAAGTTCAATAATTTTATCTAGTATCATTTGGCAAGTTCAAACATTTTTTCAATGGCTTTTTTGGCCTGGGCCGCTATTTTTTCGTCCACCGTAACCACTTGGTCGGGGCGCGGGTCAATCAGGGCTTCCAGGGTATTAATCAAACTGTTCTTCTTCATATAACTGCAAACCCCGTAGGGCCAGATGAAGGTTTTGTCCGGGTGTTCGGCTTCCAAACGGTTGACAAGGCCAAACTCCGTAAGCATCCCAAACGTCTTATCCGGCGACGCGGCCACATACGCGGCCATCCCCTTGGTGCTGCCCACGTAATCGCACTTTTGGCAAACTTCAATGGGGCACTCCGGGTGCGCCAACACTTTTATACCGGGATGTTCGGCGCGCAGTTTATCCACAATTTCCGGGCGGTATTTGTCGTGCACGCAGCAGGAACCGCCGGAGGAAATAATCTTTTTAGGCGTGCCGCGGCGTTTGAGTTCGGCGTCAATATTTTGCGCCATTAACATATCAGGCACAAAAATAAGTTCATTTCCGGGGATTTTCTGCGCAATGTCAAACACATTGCCCGATGTTACACACGAATCACACACGGCCTTTACGTCCGCAGAACTGTTAATATAGCACAAAGCCGGTACGCCGGGATGTTTTTCCCTCAGTTTTTTTACGTCTTCCCCCGTCATAGAATCGGCCAGCGTGCACCCCGCACGGCCCGCAGGGATAACCACCTTTTTGCCCGGGTTAATGATTTTGGCCGTTTCTGCCATAAACCACACGCCAGCAAAAACAATGATATCGGCGGTAGAGGAGCGCGCCTTTAACGCCAGTTCATACGAGTCCCCCCGAAAATCGGCCACGCCGTAAACCAAATCGGGCGTGGTGTAGGAGTGGGCGAGAATAACGGCGTTCTGCTCTTTTTTAAAGCGGTTAATCGCCAGTACATACGGCGCGGCGGCCAAGCAGTCCTCAAACGTCCACTTGGCAGCCTTGGTTTTGGATACAGATTTAAGAAGCCCATATAATCTATGGGCTTCTTGTGTAAGTTGTGCTTCCTTATCTAACGGCGTAAGCATAAATTATTGCAGGGTGTCCGGCGCAATTTCGTCGCTCGTGTAGGTGGTAGTCGTCGTGCTGGTGGACGAGGTGGACGTATTCGGCGCGGAGCCGTCTAAATAGTAAATATTGGTATTGTTAATGACCTTTTTGTTAGTGGTCGTGGATTTAGACGTACTTTTGGCGGTCGTCTTTTTGGCGGCCGATTTTTTAACTACCTTGGCCGCGGGCTTTTTGGCCCCTCTTACCGTTTGTTCGGCAGGCGGCAGATAAGAATCCCCGCAAGCCTGCAACTCGTAGGCGGGCAAGGTGTCGTAATCGGCCTCTGGCGCCAAAAGATTATCAAATTCTTGGTCAATGATTTGGTATTTAGCATCTTTGGCGGATGCTTTATTGCGGGAATCCGCAGTTTTGGTGTTGGCGTTGCCGGAAGAGCAAGCGGCGGCGCCGAAAGCGGCGATAAAGGCCGCGAGCAAAAGTTTCTTCATAACCCGTCTCCTTATTTATGCGGGAAAACCCGCGCGTTACTAAATTATATATCATATTGCGCGGATTTGGAAAGATTTTCCCATAGAAATTTTTATAGGTTTCCCCTTATATTTTAGTACAATAAAAAGGTTGTACCGTTTGGGAGGAAGAAAAAAACACGATGGAAAGCCTGCAACAATTATGGACAGCGGTGTGCGCGTTTGCCTCATCGCCGACCTTGCAACATATGTACGACGTAATGAACGGATTCAATACCTTGGTATGGGGTCCGCCGATGATTATTATCCTGCTTTTTTTAGGTATTTACTTTACAATCCGCTTGCACTTCCTACAAAAATACACGTGGCCGGCGATGAAACTGTCGGTAAAAAAAGTGGAATCCGAAGGGATGGTCAGCAGTTTTGGCTCGCTCGCGGTGATGATTGGCGCGACCGTGGGCACGGGAAGCATTATCGGGGTAACCACCGCCGTAGCCGAAGGCGGGCCGGGTGCCTTATTTTGGATGGTAATTGCCGGATTTTTCAACTTTGCCATTAAATACAGCGAGTGTATGGTAGCCTTTAAATACCGCGTACGCTTGCCAGACGGCGAATATGTGGGCGGGCCGATGTATTACCTGTCCCGCATTTTAAAGTTCAAATGGCTCGGTATTATTTTTGCCGTGGGCACGGTGTTAATGGCCCTGACCGCTGGAAGTGCCTTGCAGGCCAACTCTATTGCAGATGCGTTGCGCGAAGGGTACAATTTGAACCCGTGGTATGTTGGTTTATTTGTAGCCGTTGCGGCGGGTGTAGTGATTATCGGCGGCGTAAAGCGCATCGCCGCGTATTCCGAGTGGCTGGTGCCGATTATGGGAGGGCTTTATTTACTGCTTGCCGTTATCGTGCTCTGTATGCACTTTACCGAAATCCCCGCGGCCCTAGTAATGGTGATTAAAAGCGCCTTTACGGGCAAGGCCGCCCTGGGCGGCGCCGCCGGCGTAGGGATTATGGCGATTGTGCAGGCAATGGTGCCCGCATTAAGCGCAGGCGTTACCCGCGCCGTACTGGCTACCGAAGCCGGGCTCGGCAGCGCCTCTATTGCAGCCGCCGCGGCAAAAACCCGCAGCGCTACGCAAATGGCTATCATTTCGGCCACTTCCGTATTTTGGGCGATTTTTATTTGCTCACTGACGGGTATGGTCATTGTACTGGCGGGCGACTGGCAGAACCCTAACGTATATGCGGCCAACCTGTGCAACAGCGCCTTTAAAACAGTGCCGTACATCGGTACGCCGATTTTGATTTTCTCACTGGTAATCTTTTCGTTTACCACCATTATCGGTTGGGGCTATTATGGGGAAAAGGCCCTGCAATTTTTGTGCAAGGGTTCTAATGTTCTAATAAAACCGATGCGAGTGATGTTTATTATTTTAACCTTTGTGGGCGGTTGGATTGGCACCAGTTTTTCGCTGGATTGGACGATTTCCGACTCCTTACTGCGCACCGCCGAGGCCAACAGTTCTACCCGCTTTATGTGGGCACTGGTCATTTTAACAATGACGCTAATGACCATACCGAATGTTTGGGCCTTGTGGTGCTTTCGCAAGGTAATTATCAAAACCTCGCGCAAAAACATTAAACAAATTATATGTAAGCACCCAAAGGCCAACTAATTGCCCGTTACTGATAAGAACCCGCCCCGGGAATTGTATATCCCGGGGCGGGTTCAAATTTTTGATATAGAAAAATTAGCGCAAATCCCAAGTGCTTTTAACAGCAAAAGCGCCCCCCGCATACCGCTGGGAAGTTTCCGTGCCTAATGCGTTACACAACCGACGCCAACGAGCCGGCTGGGAACTCGCCTTTTCGTATCCAATAATACAGGCCCTTTTGGCATCCACGCATACCTTGTTATATGAACTGGAATGGTTATGTGTACGGAAATACATAGCATCATACGGCTGCCACGGGGAAATAAAAGAATAGCATTGGTTGGTGCAAATATGAGGATAGACCCAATTTTCCCCGGTCGCCCAGCAATCGCCGCCCCAACTCTCGGGCCTTTTATACGCATAGGTCTTCGGTATTTCCACATCCAACTGGTCAAAGGTATCCGCGTACTGCCCGTTTGCCAAGTAATATGCTTCTTGGGCCTTTTCCACCGCATCCAACAGCGGCATATTGGATGCAAATTTGGCCTTATCCACCGCCACCTGATATTGCGGCACCGCCACCGCCGCCAATATGCCAATAATGAGTACGACGACTAGCAGTTCTATAAGCGTAAAGCCGGCACTTGTAATTCGGAAAGTATTAACCGTGCGGCAGCCCAGAACAATGCTGTGGTCGTCATCCCCGAGGAATTGGTGGCCCGCAGGGTTCGGGGATCCGTTGTTGTCGTTTTCTTTTTTAAATAACGACAGATTCCCGACTACAACCTTCGGGAATGACACAATAGAAGTAAATCCTTTCATTTTTTCTCCTTGTT
>NZ_DJOA01000037.1:0-47865 GCF_002437085.1 Candidatus Avelusimicrobium stercoris
ACAAATGCAGTTTGTAACAACCCTATCCGCCCCGGTGGGTAACTTTGCCCATTTGGACGCAGCCGACTCCACGCACGTAACTGGTGCCCCGATACTCAACTTTTGTAATACCCGTTCTAACGTGGGGAATATCGTAATCAAAGGGGCTAATGCGTACTTAAAACAAGTAAATGTGCAAAACGGAACCACATTAGGCAGTACGAATACGCCCGAATACCGTTTGAGTGAAAAACTGACTATTGAAAACGGTGGAACAGTAAACGCCGGGCGCATAATGGCCAATAATGTTGCTTTTAAAGACACGAATTTCCACCAAAGTAACGTAACCAACACGATTTACGGTAATGACATCCCCGTAATGGGTGGCAAGGCGGACAATATGGATATTTCCGGTACCGCCAAAATTAACAAAAGTGCGCAAAATTCCGCGAACCTTGGGGAAGAACTATGGTGGGATAACCAATACGCGAGTGATTATGACGCTTCCGGGAATAAAAAGACAAATGGCAAAACTTATACCTCGTTTTTACTCAAAAGCAAAACGGCCGGGTGCGACAATTCCGGCGAGTCTGCTTGTGTGAATAGTCAAGGTACTTGGGATAGTTCTTCCTGCGAGTGTATCTGCCCTAGCAATATGGTACTTAAAAACGGGGTTTGCTTGGGCACTTTTAAGGCCAAAGTTATTGATGTGGGGGTCTTGGTTAATTGTCATTATTCGCCCCACTCTGGAAATTTAACAGCAGGCAGAAAAGATTGTTCGGCAGCAGATGCTGACCCTAATGATTGCTACAAGACTGAGGAAGCCCATTATGAACCAGTTTGTTTTGGGGGCGAGCGTTGCTGTGTACACACTTATGAATTTTTTCAGGGAGGTTCTTTGGTTAAATCACCCAAGACTGGTTCAACACAAGAACGCTGGTTATTCTGGGAGGGGGGTACTCGCATTGGCGGACAACAAAATGGACAATATTATTCTGGTGGCTCTATGAAATCTTGCTCTGTCAGCGATTACGATGCCCTTTGTAATTCTAATTGTAAGTTGGGAAGTGAATCTTGTTCCTATAAGTGCTTGATATCAAAAGCCGTGCCCAATGGTTGCCCAAATGGTACTTATAAATATTCAAGTGGAACCTCTTGTAACAACGCCTCTGGTACAGGTAAAGTGCTTACTTGCGTAGCCAATAATTAAGCGTTGTCCATAATTGTCAAAACCCCCGGTTTAGTCCGGGGGTTTTGCGTTCCTAAGGGTCTGCCGTGTGCTGCTTTTGCCCACGTTTCGGCCTTCGGTTGCGTTGCTTTAGTTGAAGCCTTAATGATTAATTAAGGTTAATTTATTATAACTAATTTAAACTAAAACAGCAAATAATATTTTTTACCCGCTTTTTATAGGGCATTTTTGCTTGGGCGCGCGTGCAGGAACGGGTATAAATTAGTAGAATACAATATATGGAAGTAATTATCTTTATACCCATTTTATTTTTATCTATCATCCTGCACGAATTTGCACACGGCTGGGTAGCGCACCGTATGGGCGACGACACGGCCTATCACTCCGGCCGCCTAACCTTAAACCCGCTTAAACACATTGACCCCGTCGGCACGCTCTTGGTGCCTGCGGTGTGTTACTTTTTGCATTTTCCGTTGTTTGGCTGGGCCAAGCCCGTGCCCGTAAATCCGATGCGCTTTCCGCGCCCGCGTAAAGATATGGGCAAGGTGGCGGTGGCAGGCCCGGCGTGTAACTTGCTTTTGGCCCTTATCTGCGTGCTGGTTATGAAGATTTTTCTTTTGGCGCAGAACCATTTTACCGTGCAGACCTTGGAGCAGGTTTTTGTATTTTTACAATATGGGATGTTTATTAACGTATTTTTAGCCGTATTTAATTTAATTCCTATCCCGCCCTTGGACGGCGGGCGCGTGGTGGCGGCCTTGCTTCCGATGCGGGCGGCCTTTAAGTACGAACTGTTTTTCAGCCGCTTTGGGATGTGGGTGGTTTTCGCCCTTATTTTAACGGGTGCGGTGCAATTTATTTTACTGCCGCCCACCCGGATAATCGTCGGATTGTTAGGCAAAATTTTAACCTTGTAGGTTTGCGGAGCGTAAATGATTAACCCTGCGCCGATTAATGTGCATATCAATGTGTTTGAAGGCCCGATGGACCTGTTATTGCACTTAATTAAAAAAGATAACTTGGACATTTGCGACATTAACATCGCCGAAATCACCAAGCAGTACCTGGATTATTTAAACGTAATGAAGGAACTGAACTTGGAGGTGGCCGGGGAGTTTTTGGTAATGGCCAGTACGCTGATGCAAATCAAGGCCAAAACCTTGTTGCCCTCGCAGGCGCCGACGACCGAGGACGAGGGCCCCAACCCCGTAAAGGAACTTATCGCCAAGTTGGTGGAGTACCAAAAATACAAGGAAGCCAGCAAATTTTTGGAAAAAAAGTTTGAGGAAAACAAGGACAATTTTTACCGCTCCGCTCCCATTTTTGACGACGGGGAAAAAATCATTAACCTGCAACTGTTTGATTTGTTATCCGCCGTCAAGCGCGCCTTTGAACGGTTAGACGAGCGCAAACGCATTGAACTTTTAAACGTGGAAGAATTTCCGATTGAAATGAAAATGCAAAAGGTGGTGGATATGTTCAAAAAGCACGAGTGGGTGCTGTTGGACGATATCTTTGTGGGGGAAACCAAAAAGCGCGGCGTGATTACCTGCTTTATGGCACTGTTGGAACTGATGAAGATTAAAAAAATTATTGCCCGGCAGGATGAGCAGCAAGGGCAAATCCGTATTTATTTAAACCCGGAAAACAAAGATAAAGATTTTAAAACCCTTATGCACGGCGACGCTAATTAGCCGCCCGGAGGACTTATGCCAACCGAAGAAAACGTAACACCTGTTCAAGCCGCGGCGCAAACAACGCCCGCGACCGAAAAGCCGGCGGACGAACGGCCCTTTGAACTGGTGCCCACGAGTGAATTTAAGCAGATTGTGGAAACCCTTTTGTTTATTACCGACCGCCCAATAAAACCCTCCCGCATTGCAGACGTAATTGACGGTGTGGATGCGCGGCGCGTGCGCGAGATGATTTTGGAAATCCAAGAAGACTACGCCCAACGCCAAAGCGCTATCCGCGTGGTGGAAATCGGCGGCGGGTTCCAAATGTCCACCAAGCCGGAATTTGGCCGCTGGGTGCGACGCTTGTATAACGAAAAAATGACGACCAAACTTTCCAACGCCGCGTTGGAAACCTTGGCCATCATCGCCTACAAACAGCCGCTTACCCGTGCGGAAATGGAAGCCATCCGCGGCGTGGATGTAGCGGGACCGTTGGAACGCTTGTTGGAGCGCGGGCTCGTGCGCGTGGTGGGCAAAAAAGATACCATTGGCCGCCCAATGGTCTATGGTACGACGGATGAATTTTTACGCATTTTTGGGCTGAACAAAATTTCCGAACTGCCCGACTTGCAGGAGTTTGCTTCCAAAACCTTGCGCGAAAAGCAAGAGGAACTTCCGTTCGGCGAGCCCTTGCCGCCGCTTAAAGAGCCGGCCATTATCCCGCTGGAAGAATTGGAAGGCGAGGAAAAATTGCAGGCGCTGGACGCCTCGTCCGCCGACCCGTTCTTTACGCGCAACAGTTACAACCGCGGGGATATTTTTACCAATGACGCCGCCCCTGAACTTTTAAAGCAGGCCGCCTTGTCCGCCGAGGAAAAAGCCCCGGTGGAGTCTGTCGGCGTGGTTTCAACGGAGCCCGCGCAGGACACGGACCCCGCCTTAAAGGTAAACGAGCAGGTAACCGCGCCCGATAATGCGTTGGCCTCTTTGCAGTCCCGGCGGAAAGAGACGGATAGCAACCCCGCCGACGCGCAACCTGCGCAAGAAAACCAGGAGGATAAATAACTATGAATATTGTTTTGGCCGCCAGCGAGGCGTTTCCGTTTTGCAAAACCGGGGGGCTTGCCGATGTGGTGGGCGCGCTCTGCCAGCAGTTTTCTATGCGCAAGGGCAACAAGGTGCTTTTGTTCCTGCCACACTACCGCAATATTGTGCGGGTATCCTCTTTAAAGGTGGTTCCCGGCGTGTATTTAATCCCGATAGGGGACAGAATAGAGCAGGTTTCGCTTTCTTATATTAACTGGGGCAATGTGTTGGTGTTTTTTGTGGGCAACCGCAAATATTTTGACCGTCCCGAACTCTACCGTACCAAAATGGGCGAATACCCCGACAACGATGAGCGCTTTATTTTGTTTAGCCGCGCGGTGCTGGAAGGGTGTAAGTTTATCGGCTTCCGCCCCGATATCATCCATTGCCACGACTGGCAGACGGGCTTAATTCCCGCCTATTTAAAAACGGTGTATAAGTTGGACGCCTTCTACACCCGCACCCGCAGTTTATATACAATTCATAACATTGCCTACCAAGGGCACTATCCGTATTCCTCGTTCCGCAAGGCGGGCTTCCACCCGGTGGATTACACGCCCGATAAATTTGAATATTACGGGGGAATTAGTTTCTTAAAGAGCGGTATTGTGTTTGCCGATAATATTAATACCGTCAGCCCCAACTACGCGCGCGAAGTTCAAACCGACCCCGCTATGGGTTTTGGATTGGAGGGGCTTTTGCGCTACCGCAGTAAAAACTTTTGCGGTATTGTAAACGGGATTGATACCGATATTTGGGACCCGGAATTGGACCCCGTGTTGCCCATTGGCTACGACGTAAGCGAAGTGGTAAAGGGCAAATTGGCCGCCAAACTGGCCTTGCAGCAGCAATGCAAACTCCCGCAGGAAGCCGACAAGCCGCTTATCGGCATAGTGTCGCGCTTGGATTATCAAAAGGGGTTGGATGTGGTCGTCAATTTGATTGGACGCTTAAAAGACCGCGCGCAGTTTGTGGTGCTGGGTATGGGCGACCCAATGCTGGAAAAGGCGTACCAAAGTTTGGCGCGCAATAATCCCACGTCCGTCAGTTATAACGGCCGCTTGGATGAAGATTTGGCCCACCGTATTTATGCGGGCGCGGACTTGTTCTTAATGCCGTCGCGCTTTGAGCCGTGCGGCCTTTCACAGTTAATTGCTATGCAATACGGTACCTTGCCCGTCGTGTCCAAAGTGGGTGGGCTAGTGGATACCGTAAAGGGCTATGAACCCGGCAAAGAGGATACGGCCACGGGCTTCTTTATTAACAACTTTACCGAAAACGGTATTTACGCCACCTTGGAGGGAGCGCTGGCCCTGTACCAGCACAACCGCCCGGTGTGGACGAAACTCGTCCGCAACGCAATGCGGCAGGATTTATCGTGGGACAAATCGGCCCAGGCCTATTTGGATTTGTACCGCAAAACAATGATTTAGGAGATAAAATGAAGAATATGCGTCGTGTTTTATTTGTACTTTTGGCTTTCGTACTGCTGTCGGTCCCTGCCTTAGCCGGGAACGTAAAGAATCTTATTTGGGTAATTGGGGACGGTATGGGCCCGGAGGCTATCGGCTTTTTTACCGAAGGCGTCCGCTATGCGAACTTGCCGGATTATCCCGAAAAAACCTCCAACTTGGAGCGGATGTTAAATGGCGGTACGTGGGGGCTGTTCTTTAATAACACCTATGATACCTTGGTAACCGATTCCGCCGCCGCGGCTACGCAAATGGCTACGGGCCAACTTTCCCGCCCTGGCGTAATCGGCGAGGATTACAACGGCGCGGCCGCCAAAACCTTACTGGAAATGGCGCGCGAAAAAGGGATGTCCGTCGGCGTGGTTACGGACGTATATGTTACCGACGCCACCCCTGCGGCCTTTACCTCCCACACACAAAACCGCCGCCAGAAAATGGAGATTGCCCGTCAAATGATTGATTTCGGCCCGGAAGTGATTATGGGCGGCGGCCTTAAATATTTTTCCACCGGGGAAAATAAAAAACTTTTAAAACAGGCTAAAAAGAAAGGTTATCATATTGCCACCAACAAAAAGGAACTGGCCAAAATCAAATCTGGTAAAGTGCTGGGGCTGTTTGCCGAGCAAGCTCTGCCGATGACGGTAGAAATGTATATGCACCCGCAAATCCCCACACTTACCGAGCAAACGCAAAAAGCGGTGGAAATTTTGAGCCAGAACCCCAATGGTTTTATTTTAATGGTGGAAGCCGGAAAAATTGACTGGGCCGCCCACGGCAACGACGCGGGCGCGTGGTTTAAGGAAATGCAAAACTTGGATACCTTACTGGGCTATGTGTTGCCTTATGCCGACAAAACGCCCGATACCTTGGTCTATTTAAATGCGGACCACGACACGGGCCTCGGCGCGTTTACCTACCGCCACTTGGGGCAGCAAAAAGTAATGGAAAAAAACGCCCAGGGCGAAGTGCTCTATGACGGCAATGTGGACTACGCTTCCTTTAAAACGTATCACCAGTTTTTACTCCAAAAGCGCAGTTTGTACAATTTAAAGGAGGAGTTGAAAAAACTGTCGCCTGAAAAACGGACCCCGGCCTTATTGCAGGAGCAATTAACCGCCGCTATGGGTTATCCGGTGGATATTTCCGCCTTTAAAAACCCGGAGGATTTGGACGGTCTTTTTAAACAGTTGGACGAAGATCGCGGTATCGTATGGGCTACGCCGTCCCACTCGTCTTTGCCGTTGTTAAGCGTGGCCTATGGCGAGGACGCCGGCGAGTTTTCCGGCCTGTACCACAATACGGACATTTTGCCGCGTATGAAAGCGGCGTTAGGGTGGTAATTTATGGAAGAATTTTTGGAAGAGCCCAAAACGGTTAAAGCCCCCAAACACGTGTTTCACTTGCACCGCAGACTCTTTTTACTGGTGTTTGCGGTGGCGGTTTTGTTGCAAACGGCGGTGTTTGTAAATATGCGGCTGGATACATATTACCAGGAGTTAAACCGCTCGTTTAAAATGATTTTAACCGTAAACGGTACGCCGGACAATGCAAAACTGGCGGAAACGGGCGAATCTTTAAACCAAAAAGAGGACATTGCCGAAGTTCGTCTGTTTTCCCCGCAGGACGCGCTGGAAGCCGTCCGCCGACAAAACCCGCAACTGGCCGATGCTATGCTTTTAATGGGCAAGAATAAAATGCCTGCGTATTACGAACTGCATTTAAATTACAAGGCCATTAACAATATCCGCCCGTTTGCGGATAATTTGTCGGCGGAATATCCGTTCTTAACGCCGCATTATAATTTACAGCACGCGCAACTGCTTTTTTATGTGGGGCTGTGCGCCAAACTGTTAAATTTGGCTGTTGTGTTTGCGCTCTTGTTGTTTTTGGCCTTTATGTTTTTGGTGGAGGCCTATCCGTCGGCCGGGCCGCGTGCACACTTTTTTAGCGGGGCTGTTTCCGGCGTTTTGGCCGGGCTGGCTTCCTGCCTGTTTTTTGCGGTGCTCGTGTATCCTACGGGCTTTTTGGCCGAAGCCGTCAGCCAGTTTACCTCGCTTGGGCGGCAGTTGTTATTATTAGCCTTTTGCGGGCTTTTTGGGTGGACGTTATCTAAATGGCAAAAATTTTAAGCGTTTTATTGGCTCTGTTGGTGTTCGCCTCGCCGCTCTATTGCGACGAGGCCGCCAAGCGTAAGCAGGAGTTGGAAAAACTAAAAAATGCTGCGGCTGAAAAAGAGCGGGAATTGCAAAAATACCGCAAACAGGCGCAGCAGATTTCGCAGGAAATTTCCGCCTTGGAAAACCAAAAAGCGCGCGCCGAACAGCGCAAAAACAAAGTAGAGTCCGACATTACCTATGTAGAGCAAAATTTGCTGTCTATTGAGGATAAACGCGCCGCGTTGGAGCGCAGTATGCCGATGTGGCAGGGGGTGGTGCAAGAGGAATTAACCCAATATTATTTTACGCCCTCTTGCGCGGCTTGCCCGGGCGGGTACAGTTTGGAGCAGGAAATTTTTGTGGACCGTATGGTTACGCACAAGGCCGCCTTTGCCGCTGAACTTAAAAAAGAAAATAAAGAAGCCAAAGAGCGCTTGCACTCGTTTGAGGAGCGCAACAAAAAATTAATGGCGCAGAGTTCCCAAATCAAGCAGGAACAGGCTGTCATTTCGCAATCGTTTAATAAAAAGAAGAAGGATTTGGACGTTACCCAGCGCAAGGCCGACGCCGTGCGCAAGGAAATCAATGAACTGAATAAATCGGCTGCGGAACTTAACAATTTGCTCGCCTCATTTGAGCGAAAACGCAAGGCGGCGGACGCCAAAAAGGCCGCCGCTTCCAAGACCCCGGTCAAAAAATCCACCACGGGCCCGCGCATAGATGCACAGCGCCACTCGTTACCGTGGCCGGTGGCGGGAACGGTTATCAGCAAATTCGGCAAGGAATACCGTGCTGACTTGAATACTTGGATTTTCCGCGACGGGATTAAAATTTCCGCCAAGGCGGGCGAACCTGTCCGCACGGCGGCTGAGGGCAGCGTGATTTACGCCGGGCCCTTCCGCTCGTATGGCAATGTGGTAATTGTGGACCACAATAAAGGGTTCTTTACCATTTACGGATTTTTGAAGGAAATCAGCGCCTCGGTGGGGGATAAACTCCCGGTGCAGGGCGTAATCGGCACGGCGGGGCAGGACACGCAGTCCTCCTCCGGCACGGGCAAGAGTGCGGTATATTTTGAAATCCGCCAAGGTACTACCGCGGTGGACCCGCAGGAGTGGCTGAAATAACTATTTAGAGGATGATATGAAATCAAAAAAATTAAGTCGTTACGCCGTGTTGGCGGCAGTATTGTTTTTTATGGGGACGCTGTTTCCGTACGCGTATGCGGCGGCGGATAACAGTTTAAAGCAACTGCGCACCTTGGTAGATGTGTTGGAATACGTCAAGGAAAACTATGTAGAAGTTACCGATACGGATAAACTCGTTTCCGGCGCGATAAAGGGCGTAGTGGGGGAACTGGACGATTTTTCGCAATATTTGGACCCCAAGGACTATAAGGAACTCAAAAACGACACCCGCGGCGACTTTGGCGGTTTGGGTATCCGCTTGCAGGCGGTGGACGGCTTTATTACGGTAATGACGCCTATGCCGGGCACGCCCGCCTTTAAGGCCGGGGTAATGCCGGGCGACCGCATTGTGGCGGTGGACGATAAGGACGTAAAAAATATGCCCTTGGATGAAGCCGTGGAATTAATGCGTGGCCCCGTGGGCAGTAAAGTAAAAATTACCATTAGCCGCAAGGATGATAAAGGCGAATACAAGAATTTGCCGGACTTTAAATTTAAGCGCGAAAAAATCGTGCCCGAGGTGGTCTATTCCCGTATGCTCCCGGGCAAAGTCGGGTATGTGTATTTGGTGGACTTTTCGGGCCACAGCACCGAAGCCATTAAAAAAGCGTTAAAGGATTTGCAAAAACAAGGGATGACCTCTCTTGTGTTGGATTTGCGCTTTAACCCCGGTGGCTTATTAACGGGTGCGGTGGATATCGCTAAACTCTTTTTGGCGCCGGATGAAATGATTGTCTATACCCAAGGGCGCAAACCCGAGTATTACCAAGAATTTAAAACCTCCGCGCAGCCGGATTACCCGGATATCCCGATGGCGTTGCTCGTCAACCAAGGTTCCGCCAGCGCGAGCGAAATCGTTTCGGGTGCCCTGCAAGACAACGGCCGTGCGTTTATCGTGGGGCAGCGGACCTTTGGCAAAGCCAGCGTACAGCAGGTGATGCCGCTTTCCGGCGGGGCGGGCTTGCGCCTGACGATTGCACATTATTACACGCCGTCCGGTCGTTTAATCCAGCGCGACTACCGCGACAAATCCAAAGCCGACGAGGGCGGTATTGTACCGGATGTGGAAGTTATCTTCCCGGCGGACAAGGAAGCCAAGGTGTTTATGCAGTATAATAATATTGTGCATACGCCCGGTCAAAAAACGCCTGATATGAAGTTTACCGTAGAGGACCCGGTGCTGGATAAAGCCGTGGAAATTCTGACGGGTAAAGTAAGCCTGGAAGATGCCAAAGCCGCTTCTAAAAAGGCGGCCGAAGAGCGCAAAGCCCAAAAGGCGGACAAAAAAAATACCGCTAAAACGGATGATAAAAAAGCCGGGAAAAAGGAAGCCTCTAAATGAAGAAAGATTTTACGATTTTAGGTATTGAATCCACTTGCGATGAAACCTCTGCCGCCCTTTTAAAGGGGGGCAAAGAGATTTTGTCTAATGTTATTTATTCCCAAATTGACGAGCATAAAAAATACCACGGAGTGGTGCCGGAGTTAGCCAGCCGTGCCCACGCCGCCAAAATTGCCACCGTCATCGGCGAGGCCTTAAAGGACCAGCCGATTGATTACGTTGCCTTTGCCA
This sequence comes from Candidatus Avelusimicrobium stercoris, assembly GCF_002437085.1. Lineage (NCBI taxonomy): Bacteria > Pseudomonadati > Elusimicrobiota > Elusimicrobia > Elusimicrobiales > Elusimicrobiaceae > Candidatus Avelusimicrobium > Candidatus Avelusimicrobium stercoris. The sequence continues at coordinate 10,319 of NZ_DJOA01000037.1, forward strand.
GCGGCCCCGGCTTGCCCGGCGGCTTAATGGTGGGGCGTGTGGCGGCGGAAACGCTTGCAAAATTCAAAAAAGTGCCTATAATAGGAGTAAACCACTTGGAAGGGCATATTTTTGCGTGCGATTTTGAAGGCAACGAAGCCAAAAACAAATTGCAATTTCCGTTGGTGGCATTAGTGGTGTCCGGCGGGCATACGGAATTGTGGTACGTTAGAAACTATGGCGATTATAAAGTATTGGGTAAAACGCGCGACGACGCCGCGGGCGAAGCCTTTGATAAGGTGGCCAAGTTGTTGGGGCTGGCTTATCCGGGCGGGCCGCAGGTATCCAAGCAGGCGCTTTTGGGCAAGCGGGACGCTATCCATTTTCCGCGCCCGCTGTTGCCGGGAACGTGGGAATTTTCGTTCAGCGGTATCAAAACCGCGGTCAGTTACTACCTGCGCGACCATAAAGATTTTTCTATCCCCGATGTCTGCGCCAGTTTTGAAGAAGCAATGGTGGAAACCTTGGTAACCAAAACCCTGTTGGCCGCCAAAAAATATAAGGTAAAACACATTGCCGTAGGCGGCGGGGTGGCAGCGAACTCGCTCCTGCGCGAAAAAATGCAGGAAGCGGCCCAGCAAGCGGGCATAGAGGTCCACTTTGTGGAGCGCAAATTGTCCTCGGATAACGCCGCTATGATTGCCTTGGCCGCTTATAAAAAATTGGAACACGCCGAAAAGACCGGCAAGCCGGTTAAAAAGAATATAGACATTAACCCCAATATGAAGGTACGCAGTTGGGATTAGTGTAAGGAGTCCAAATGATTTTGTGGGTGATGCCCGACGCGGGCGATAAAAGTAAAGACGTTTACGCTTCGTTTATTTCTCTTTTTAAAAAGGAAAATCCGTCCATAGACGTTACCATACGCGTTTTTACGCGCAATGTGCTTTGGCGGCGTATGTTTACCATAAAGCACCCCACACACGAGGAAGAAGTGCCGGATTTGATTCAAATCCCGCACTACTGGACCGCCCTGTTGGTGCGCGAGGGCGTGGCGGAAAACTTGTCGGAACTGGATCCCGGGCTATCCTTAGCCAACTGCTTGGTTCCGCTTAAAGCGCATTGTTACCAGCCGGGTACGAAGGATATTTATTCTTATCCGTGGTGGTTTGATTTAAGCGCGCTGCACTACCGGGCCGACCATTTAAAATTGGTAACCTCCAAGCCTGAGCAGGACCTGGCCACTTGGGACGGGCTTTTGCACACCTGCGAAGCCCTGCGTGAACAATTTAAAGATGTTCCGGGCTATTACCCAATGCAAAACAGCGATTGGCGCGGCTCGCTTTCTATGCGCAACGCCTTGCCGTGTGTATGGGGGCGCGGTTCGGACCTCTTGTCCGCTGACCGCGGCACTACCCTAGTAGGCACAAAGGCGTTTAAAGAAGGTATCCGCGATTATATCAATTTGGCCCTTAAAAACTATATGCCCATTTTGCGCGAGCGCGGTTCGCTGGGGACGGTTGTTTCCGGCAAGGCCAGTATGATGATTTCCCGCAAACAGGGCGTAAGCACCTTTAACGCGCGGCGCGGTATCCGCGTGCGCACGCTCCCGGTGCCGACGACGGGCGATATGTATTTTTCCTATCTGTCCGGGATGAATTTGTTTATCAATACCCAGTCGCAGGAAAAAAAGAACGCCTTAAAATTTATTAAATTCTGCGCCCGCCCGGATATACAACTGCATTATGCTTCTATGATTGACGCCTTCCCGGCGTTTGAAGACGCCTTTGAGCAATTTATTTTCTCCTCTACTCAGCGGCTCAGCACATACAGCAATATTTTGTCCTCTGCGCGTACCTTGCCCAATATCACCATTACGGGCACGATTATGGAGATTTTAAAGCGCGTGCTGGCCGTGTGCGCCACGCAGATTGTAGAGGGCCGTTTCAGCCAAGCCTCCTTGGACAGGGACTTGGACTTAACCGCCAAAGAAATAGAATATTTGTTGTCCATTTACGAGGCCTAGCGTTATGTTTGATAAAAAATCTTATACGCTCTATAAATTTCACAAACAGTTGAACCAGTCGTTCCAAAACAAGCGGGAACTGTTGGAGTGCGCCTTGCCCGCCTTGCGCAATTTGTTTAAGTTGGACCGCGTGTACTTTTTTGACTGGCAGCAGGAGCGCGCGCTGTTATCCCTGCGTATGATGTGCAAAAAGGAATACTGTATGGATATGCAGGAGGATATTTCTGTTTTAAACGAGCCCGTCTTCTTAAAGCAACTGCTGCAAAACGGCGAGGCCGAAACGACCGATTTAAGTTATCCCGCCATTTATGTATTGGTAAAATGGCAGCGCCCGAGTGTGGAATTAAAGGCGGGCGAGGTACACAGTTTTATGCAGGAAAAGGTGGGCGTACTGCGCTTGGAGCGCTTCCGCAAAAACCGCGGTTTTACGCCCGAGGAAAAGGAATTAATCAAGGCCTTGGGACAGGAAATTTCCCACAATTTACGCAATACGGAAATTGACCAGGCCAAAAACCAGCGTTTAAATGTTTCCACCGCGCTGAACGATTTATCTACTATTTTTGCCTCGTCCTTGCGTTTAAACGACGGCCTGGAACTTATTTTAAAGGGTGTGCAAAAATACTTTCGCTTTGACCGTGTCCGCCTGTATTTAACTGACGGAGAGGGCAACAAAATTAAGTCCGTGTTGGGGGTGGATATTTCCGGCCAGGTAACCCACCAGGACGGCGCTTCCTTGCCGCCCGCCGAACAAAATTTACTCAAAGAAGTGTTTGATTCCTCCGCCACTTACCGCTCTACCCGCAGCGTGATTTATATTCCGCTTAAAGTCCAGCGCACGAAAGTCGGTTTTTTGGCGTTTGACAATATTTTGTCGCGCCGCAAGGTGGGGTATTTGGACTTTATTTCCTTACAGCAGTTTGCTACGCAAATGGCGCTGACGATTGACAACGCCCGCCTGTTTGAACGCGTGCAGGAACTTTCCAATTACGACGAACTGACCAAACTTCCGGTGCGCCGCTATTTCAACGAAAAATTTGCGGAAGAAATTTACCGCTCTAAGCGTTTTGATTTAACGATGTGCCTGATTATTATGGATATTGACTGGTTCAAGCAGATTAACGACGGCTACGGACACCAAATCGGCGATTGGGCGTTAAAAGAGGTCAGCCGTGTGATTCGCACCAGCCTGCGCCAGACGGATGTGCCTTGCCGTTTCGGCGGGGACGAAATGGTTATTATGCTTCCGCGTACCAACAGTGAGGAAGCCAAAATTATTGCCAAACGCTTAAAAGAGCGCATTTGCGCCATTACCCTGCCGGACCGTTACACCGACGGAAAGGCCGTGCATTTGAGTATCAGCCAAGGCATTTCCTGCTTTCCGTTTGACGGGGAAACCTCGGAATCCCTTTTGGAAAAGGCCGACAAAGCCCTGTATGTGGTTAAGCAGAACGGGCGCGGCAGTTTTGCGGTGTACCGCGAGGTAGCCGACCAAGTGGCGCAAGCGGGCGACGGCACAGCTAATGCTCGTGGCTCCCAAATGCGGTAAGATTATAAGGACATCTGTGCTTTTCTGTGCCGTCATCCTGGAAAGTCGTAGTCCAGGATCTGTTGTTACAAAAAAAGAAAAATATCAGATACTGGAATGCTCTGCGTCGGCACACCTTCCAATATGGCCCTTATTGACAATTTCTTTTACGCCGTCATCCCCGAGTGTTTTAGTCGGGGATCTGTCGTTTTTTAAGGGAACAACAGCAAAAACAGATTCCCGACTACTACTTTCGGGAATGACGACTGTATTAAAAAAGGAGGTCATCCTGAAACTGGCGGCTTGTAAGGTGCAGCCCTCATTGTTTTCAGGATCTACCGATTGTGTTGTTTAAGGCTGTATTTTTTAAGTGTTTTTATACTGGATTTGCTGTTGATTAAATTAGGGGCTGTTGGTATTTCCCTAATAAGACGGGGAAAAATGCAAAAAACAGTTGACATTTGCCCCAAAAGTTGCAAAAATTTAAGAGTATAGGTTCGGCGTCTGTTTATTTTTATAATCAGCCGCCGTTCCGCGCGCATTGTTTTAAGCGCGGAAAAGATTTGTAAAAAATATAATTTTGAGACGGGAATTAAGTCCCCAAATGGATACATACACAATGAATAGAATCAAAAGTTTATTCCGGGTTTTATCGGGCCGGACGGTGCTTCGCGCCGTTTTGGCTTTGTTGTTAGTCGCGGCTTGCTCGCCGCTGTTTGCCCAACGCGCCGACGTAAGAAAGGCGGGGGTATATTATCAAAATGCAGCCAATACAGATGCGCAGCGCTATTGTGATTGGGGAAACTCGCTTACCACCGAGCGCAGTTTCGTAACGACTCCAAACCCAACCTCCAACCAAAACACTACGGACCCGTGGGTCAGTTCGGCCTTGATTGAATATGACCAGCCCTACCCGTCTGCCGTTGCAAACAACAATTACCCGAACCATTGTTTGGCCTTGTGTATGCAGGTTGTCTGCACCAATAGACCAATGTCTCAGGCTACTTATTCTATTGCATTTCCGTTGCAAAATGTAACTTTTGATATTGTCAAATATTATAATGGCAAAAACATTAAAGATGCGGAAGGCACCCCGGCCATCCGCTCTATTGATTTGTATCCGGATACCAACAGCACCAAATGCGGTTCCTATCACTGCATTGGTTCCAGCGGGGGCAACCCTTGTTCCAGTGCCCAGTATTCTTGTACTGGGAATTTGGCTTGCAGTGCTAAATCTTCTACGGATGCCGCTTGCAAATGGAATAGTGGTAGTGCCAGTTGCACAAAGTTGGACACGAAAGCAACGGGTCATGTTGTGACGGTTAATGTTACGAGTGCTAATGCAGAAAGCATTTGCGGTACCTATGGTGAAAACTGTATGGTATTTAATAACGATGGGGCCGAAGATGGCGACCCTATCACGTTCTGCGCCGCGTGGGACGGCTCTTATGAAATTGCTGGCGAATTTGGTAAGTCCAACGGGGACTTTGCCTTCCGCGCCACTGTGGCTACGGACTTCCCCGGCGATAACGTAGCCGTAGATAAAATTGAATTTAACTCCACGATTGCCTACCCCGGCGAAAACCAAATCCCGATACAGGTGGACGTAACCAACGTACATACCGTGCGCAGTACGCCTACCGTAGTGGGGGATATTACCGCTGTGCCGGCCCAGCCGTACACCTTTGCTTACCGTTTGAGCAAAGATGCGGATGTCCGTATCGCTATTTTGGATGCTTCCAATAGCGACGCTACCAATTATGGTGCCAGCAACACGGCAGATCCCATTACTGGCAATAAACAAATCGTCCGCACCTTGGTGGATTGGCAGCCGCGCGTGGGCGAAGGTATGAAAGGGGTGGAAAGCGATAAGCAAATCGTAGAGTCCGATTCGTGGGACGGCCGCAACGACAGCGGTATGCTCCTGCCTGCGGGCAACTACATTGCGGCTATCCAAGCCAAAACGCAGGACGAATGGCCGGGGATTGATTTCTCCCGCGCCGTTACGCGCCAAGTTTCATTGGATCCCTTGAAATTAACGGATATCACCGTTACGGGCCTTAACAAAAAATCCACCGCGTACGCTTCTATTAATTATGTGCCGACGGAAGCCTCTAAGGTGTATTGGAATATTTACACGCCTGGAACCACCTTTGACGGTACTACCTCCGGCACGAATACGATTAACACCAACTCTTCCCAGCCTACTGGCACGGCTCCGGCGCTTGTAGCCAATACCGGGACCTTGGTGTACAGTTCTGCCGAAGACCGCACCAGCCGTATGAACTTTACCTCTAAATGGGACGGTCTGTGCGGCGTAAAAGATGGTTGTGAGCGCACCTATGCCAAGGGCGAAAAAATGTCCACCGGCGAAACTTGCGGTGAGAATACCTGCACCGAACATTTTGCTAATGGTTCCCCAATGCCGGACGGTAACTATGTATATGTGCTGTGGGCGGAAATCCCGTACAACGGCTGCTATTACAACGCCTTAGGCGGTTCTGGTACGCCGAGTTTTACGGCGGGCGCGGCTTGTACGGCTAATGCGGCTAACAACCATAAACAATTTACGGGCGTAAAGACGCTTAGTTATTACACGGGCCAGGTGGCTATTGAACGCGGCTTTGTGGACATCACTATCCAGCCGGTCAGTTATTCCACTGTGGGTTCCAGCCCGACCGCTTACGGTTTGGACCCGTTCATCTTTAAATATTCTATCGTGCGCGAAGCCAATGTGGTAGCCAAAGTTACCAACTCGGCGGGCGTGGACGTGAAATACTTAACGCCCAAAACGGGTATCACGCAGGTTGCCCAGCAGATGAATACGCTGTCTTGGGACGGTCGCGACGACCAGGGCCGTATGGTAACCCCCGGTACCTATATGTTTGTGGTGGAAAGCAAGGACGCTATGTTCCCCGCGGTAACTAATAAAGCCTCTGCCGTGTTCCCGGTGGATATGTACCGCTTAGTGGACGTGGCCACGACCGACGTGTATGGCGACAGCGACGCCAAGGCCACCATTTCCTATATGTTGTCCAAGGCTATGAACGTACAAATCAACATCTATAATAAAGATGTCGTCATCCCGGCCTACAACACCAAAGGCGGTGATTACAGCGACTTTGTGGTAAATGCCTCTTACTGGGCGACGGGTTACGCCGCCAACTTGGCGAGTGTGCCCGTGTACGAAACGGGTGTAACCACAGCGTATGCTACCTTGACGAATTTATCCGTCGGTACGAATACCACCCTCACGGGTTCGGCTAACCCCTATACCCGCGATACGGTAACGGTGGTGGAAAACCCGAACTATGTGGCGGGTTCCACGGTTACGACGGAACTCCAATACTATGTAACCTTGAAGCGCGAAATCGGTACGCTTTCCACGGGTGTAAACTCTTGGCCGCCCCGTATTTGTAACAAAACGACGGATGCCAATGTATTTACAAATGGTTATGTGGACCCGGCAAAAGTGGCGGCGCAAGATACGAAATGTATCTATGTAAACGACACCACCTTTACCAACTACCCGGCCGATGCCCAAGCGGCGGCCTCGGGCGTGGTGGACGTGCGCTTGCAGCCGGTTAAAACCTTTGACCGCACCTCTACCAAGACGGGCGACGGAATTATGATTACTGAGGAGTGGGATGCGGTATCCTTCTACAACCCGACCTCTACCCAACAGCCCGGCGCGTGCAAAGGCGCTACGAATTTGAAGGACTGCCCGTATGAAACGGTGCCGGACGGACAATATCCGTTCTTTATCTCGGCCCGCTCCAACGAACCGTTTGACCGCTATTATGCGGAATCCGGCGAAAATGATGCGGACGGTAACGCTTATATCGTTGGCGCTCCGTTCAAAACGCCGAACGAAGTAAAACGGGAAGATTTCTGGTACGCTACGGATAAAGTATCCAGCAAAATCAACATTACCCGCGGCTCGGTGTATTTCTTGGACGGCTCTACGGCTGTCTATCCCAATGCGCCGCAGTTGTTCAACGCCTCTACGGGCCCGGTGTTTATCCCACCGTACGAAATTGATTTCTCCGTTTCCCGCGCGGCAACGGTAGAGGTAGCCATTGTGGCCTTGAAGCCCAATATGTGCTACGATACCACTGGTAAGTTGACCTCGCGCAACGCCGCCGCCGGAGCGGTATGCAAATACCTCTCCACGATGACGATTGCCAATACGGGCAACTTTGACCCCAACACCGTGCGCAAAGTGTATTGGGACGGTACGGATAACAACGGTATTTACGTCAAGCCGGGCATCTATGAAGTCCACTTGATTGCCAAAAACTACCCGGACCCGAACCTGTACCAGGAAACGGTTAAGGTCATCCGCTTGAACGCCGACTTGTTAAAAGTGTTTGACTTGTTGGAAGCGGACGGCTATGCGCTCAACCAGCGCAATACCGATATGAAGATTGGCTACCAAATCTCTGTGCCGATGAAGGTGGCTATCCAAATCTTCAAACCCGGTACCACGATTTACGATTACCAAAAGGGTACCTTGCGTAACCCCACCACGGGTACGGAAGTGAAAGATATCCACGAAGTGTTGGTAAAAGCCATTGTGGGTATCCGCCCCGCCACCACGCTTATTGAAGAAGTGTGGGACGGCCGCGACTATGCCCAGCAGGAAGTGCCGGACGGTACTTATCCGTTCCGCTTCGTAACGGCGCTTAACACCGCCGATATTGACAGCGTAACCGGCGAAATTTTGGGTGCGGACGACACCTCCGCCGATGCCGCCAAGTGGAGCATTGAAAAAGTGGCCGATACATACCAGTATCAAAACTTGCACAAGGCCACGGTGGCCATTGGCGACGGGCGCTTCGTATGCGAAGACTGGGAAAAGACGGTTTTCTTCTACCCGAACCCGCTGCGCGTAGCCAGCAAAGGTACGCTGGAAATTACCAAAATGCCGGTGCCCGGTACGGTATCTATTAAATACTTCAACCTGGCGGGCGACTTGGTGCGCGACAGCAACTATACCTGCGTGGACGCCAACAACTACCAGGTAACGATGGGCAGCAGTTTGCAGTTCAACCCGGATAATACGCCGGAAGGCTCTGTAAAACTGGATAACGACGGCTTGGATGCGTTCCCCAACATCCGCAACGCGGCTCTGCGCTGCAAGTGGGATAGAACCAACCAGCACGGCAAAAAGGTGGCCCGCGGCGTGTACTTCGGCCTCGTGGATTTTAGAGCCCAGAACGGCCGCGAACACTGCCAAAAAGTTGTAAAGATTTTGGTTCCGTAACCTAACAGCCCTTGGGGCCAACACCCCAAGGGCCTGCGGACTTTGCGCCGCTGGTGCCGTAAATATATAAAAGGGCCGGAGTACCCGGCAAAAACAGATTTATGAATATAAGAGTAAAAGTTTTAATCGCTTGTTTAACGGTCGGTCTTTTAAGCGCGGGCGCGCAGGCGGAATCTATCAGTTCCAATGCCGGTACCAGCGCCAGCGCGTTCTTAAAGATTGACGCCGGCTCCCCCAGAGCCCAGGCCTTAGGCAATGCCTATGTGTCTATTGCGGACGGCCCGGAAGCCTTGTTTTGGAACCCGGCGGGTGCCGCTTCGGCCACTACGCGCGAACTCCAATTTGCGTACTTGGATTATTTGCAGGGTTATAAAGCGCGTACCTTGGCTTATTTGCAGCCGATTGGCAAAACCATTATCGGCGTAACGCTGAACTATATGGATATGGACGGCTTTGATTTCCGTGGCGAACGTGGGGAATTACAGCCCGAAGTCGGCGTGCCGGTGCAGAACTTTGTGGGCGGTCTTTCTATTGCCCGCGGATTCTTTAACCAAAAACTCCAAATCGGCGGTACGGCCAAATATATTAGCGAAAAACTGGACACCGACCGCTATGATAACGTTGGCTTTGACGTGGGGGCCAAGTTGCGCCTCATCAATTGGTTGGGCCTTGGCGGTGCGCTCGTAAACATTGGCGATAAAGAAGAAATGCCGCGCGGTTTGCGTTTGGGCGCCGACTTAAATACCCGCTATTTTACCGTGTCCGGCGAATATATGAAATACCGCGACGATAAAGCCCGCTATGGTGTGGGGTTGGAAGTCCACATCCCCGAAGATTTGTTGCAGGTGGCCCGCTTTGATTTGCGCGTAGGTTATTATACCCGCACGAATACGGGCACCAACGAAAAGGACTCTTGGGTGGGCGATTTAGGCTTAGCCGAAACCTCCAAGGTGTCCTTCGGGTTCGGTATTTACAGTTCCGAATTGTTTGGTTATGGGGCGTCTATTGATTACGCCGTTACGCCGTTTGGCGCGCTGGGCACCTCGCAGCAGATTGCGTTGGCTATCCAGTTTTAATATATGAAAAACACCTATGAAAGAAAAACTTTTTTAAACAAAAAGGGCCAAACTGCGGTAGAATATATCGTAACGGCGGCCGGGCTTTTAACGGCTCTTATTTCTTTCTATGTGTTGTATTCCCATTTGGTGCCGCAGCAGTTTGACCAAGGGGCAAAAATAATTTTGTCGGATTATAGTGCAGATTAAATTTTAAAAAATCAGGAGGACGTTATATGAAGTTTATTATTGCTTTGCAAAACAAAATGGACGCCTTGAAAGCGCAGGCTTTGGGCTGCCTGAAAAAGAAGGAAGGCCAGAACACGATTGAATACGTATTGATGCTCGTCGTGGTCGTGGGCGTGGCCGGCTTGGCCGGTGTGCTCATTAAGAAATTTATGCCGGATTTGTTTGAACAGGTAAAAGGCAAAATCACCGGCAGTATGAGCGAAATGTAATTTGGAGCCGTATGAAACTTTTTCGTAGGAAGTGTGGACAGGTAACTGCGGAATTAATGCTGATTTTGCCAGTATTTATGCTACTGATTTTCTTTGTGCTTGAATACGGTAATATTGCATACCACACGATTATTATTAACCACGCTTCCTATGAATTTGCCCGTATCGGCTCGTTGGTGGCCGTAAAAAAGCCCAGCGGCAGACCCGACAGAACGGTCATCACGCAGAAGATAAACCATGCGAAAACGCAGGTCTTCGGCTCTGAGGCCGGACGGGTGGGGGTAAACGTAAAGGTGGAAACCACCGGCGTGGACCCCATGTACAGAAAGCACCGCCACGAGGACGTAATTGTAACGGTAACGTATCCCGTGCGGTTAATCTTCCCCGGTACCAGTTATATTCTGGCTACCGAACCGCGGCGCGAGGGGTTGCGCAAGATACAATCCGTTACCCGTATGCCGATTGAAAAAGCGTATTTAAGTTCGGATACGAAATAGATTTGACTTATTATTTTTTAAAGCAGTTTTAAGGAGACTAAATGAAAAAAGGAATTATGCTTCCATTGGTGGTAGCCATTTTGGCGGCCATTGTGTACGCGATGATTGTCAGCAGCGCGGAAAAGAAACTTAACGCATCTAAAAACATCCAACAGGTTTTTGTGCCGATCCGCGACATTAAAGAGCGCGAAGTAATCAAGCGCGACTATATTAAGCCCGTCCCCGTGCCGGCCGCTTACTTGCAGAAGGATGCTTTCACCTACTCCACGCCCGCCGATTTCAAATCTATTGAAAACGCCGTGGCGCGTATCCAAATCCCCAAAGGCAACCAGATTTCCAAGTATGCCGTAACCTCGCTGTCTCCCGAGGCCGGTCTGTCCAGCAAAATCCCGGTGCAAATGAGAGGCTTCGTGCTTACCAACGTGCCGATAGCCACCGCCAGTATGATTAAGCCGGATGATAATGTGGATATTTTGCTTACGTTTGAAGCCACGATGAAGAGCGGACAGCGCCAAACCGTAACGGTTACCTTGTTGCAGAACGTAAAGGTGTTGGGCGTCGGTTCCGACTTGGGCCAGGGATTAGATGCTAAATCCGCCAGCGCAATGAAGAGCAAAGAGGACGACGCCGCGGCTTACTCCGACCAGACGGCTTTGTCTTTGTCGCTTTCCCCGCGCGACGCGCAGTATTTGGCGTTGGCACTCGCCCAGTCTGACGGGGCCGTAACGGTCATCTTGCGTTCGCACGGCGACGTAACGAACTACTTGATGGAAGTAGCCACCTTTGAAAAATTATTTCAATAAATAGGACAAACCAATGATGAATAAAAAGTTTATCTCAAAAGTTTTTCTGGCCGTCTTGCTTTTAGGTGTGCTGTTGCCGTCTGGCGCGTTTGCCAAACAAACGCGGCTGGTGGCGGTCAGCGCCGATGTGGTAGAAATTAGCGGTACGATGCAGAGCGTAAAGGGGTTCTCTTGGAACCAACTCTTTGACTTTGAAGAAGCCGCTATCCCCGGTGTGCTGTCCTTGGGCGAATTTGAACGCAAAACGGCGGTTGCTACCCGCCTGCGCTTAATGGAAACCGAAGGCCGCGCCCAGGTGCTTTCCAACCCAAAGATTGTAACGTCTTCCGGCAACGCCGCCAAAATCAACGTAGGCGGTAAGATCCCGATACCGGTGGTGAACAACCAGGGCGTCGGCTCCCAGTTGGAAGAATACGGTATTTTGCTTAACGTTTTGCCTACCATTTTGCCGGAACGCAACAACCTGATTGACTTGCAGGTTCAGTTGGAGGTTTCCACGGTGGACTATTCCAGAACGGTGGTAATCGGTACAGCTACGGCCCCTTCTTTTACGAACCGCAATGTGGAAACCCACGTGGAAATTAACAGCGGCGAAACCTTGGTTATCGGCGGATTGAAGAACAGTTCCCGCAACGTGTCCGAGGATCGCGTGCCGTTCTTGGGCAGGATCCCGCTTATCGGCTTACTCTTTAAGAACAAAGACGTAACCGAAGAGCAACGCTCGCTCTTCTTGTTTATCACGGTTGAAATTGTGGAATAGTTTTTATGGCAGAAGAACAAGACACCCCTAAAAATGAAGCAAAAATTATCGCGTTTGCCGGGCCTAAGGAAGGCGCCGGCAAAACCACGCTGGTACTGAACTTGGCCCTTGGCTGGGCGGGTATTCAAAAGCGTCCGGTGCTGATTGTCCCGCTGGACCCCTTGGCCCGTCAGGAGCATAGTTTCTATTTGGATATCAAAAAACCGGTCAGCGTGTCCGATATTTTGCAAACGCTGGGCAATACCTCTATCGCTGTGGTGGGGGGATTATTGCGCGGTAAAATTTCTATGTCCCAATGGGGCGTGGGCGTGCTGCCGCTGGGCAATACGCGTGCGCAGGTGTCTGCCATCAGCCCGAAGATTTTAATCCCTATTTTATCCCGTTTGTCGCAAACCTTTGATATCTTCTTGGATGTGGAATCCAGTTTCCCGATGCAGGCGTTCTCGTTTGATATTGCCGACAAGATTTTTTGGGTGTCGCAAGCCACGCGCACGCACTTAAATTCCACCGTCCAACTTTTTAACGATTATAAAGAACAGCATTATCCTTTGGACCGCGTGAGCATTATCTGCAACGCCTACGATATGCCCGGTTCTATTCCCTACGAAGAGGTGGAACGCTTTTACTCCTCCCTCGGGCGCGAAATGGACGTGTTTTTGCCGTGGGATGAGGACGTAATGGCTACGGCCAACCGCAAGGAAGTGGAAATTATCACCAACCCACAATCCGAGTGGGTAAAGGGCTTGCGCTTGGTATTGGCCAAAATCCGCGATTTAAAACCGGCCCCTAAGGATTGGGTGGCGTCGGTGTCCGACGAAGAATTTGCCCAAGCCTCCAAGGAAATTTGGAGCCCGGTACTGTTTGACGACGGCAAAACCACCACGGCGGAAAGCCACGTGGCCGAGCCGGAAGAAGAAGCCGGAAAGACTAAATTGTCTTTCTGGGACGATTTAAAACAAAAAATCCATAAAGAAGTGGTGCACACGCTGGAAATTGAACACATCGTCGTCAGCGACGAAAGTTCCGCCAGCGCGCAGACCCGCAAACGTGTGGCCGCGATTGTAGATGATATTTTGCAAAAACAGCCCAACTTGCAGTTCTCTCGCGACCAGCGCACGCGCTTCTCTTCGGAACTCTTGGACGAAATTTTGGGCTTGGGGCCGCTGGAAGTGTTAATGCGCGACCCGGCCGTAACCGAAATTATGGTCAACGCCTTTGATAAGATTTTTATTGAACAAAAAGGTAAGTTGACCTTAACCAAATACAAATTCCGCAATAACGAGCAGGTCGTGCAGGTTATCAAACGTATCGTGGCTCCGTTGGGCCGCCGTATTGACGAATCTGTGCCGCTCGTGGACGCCCGTTTGAAGGACGGTTCCCGTGTAAACGCTATTATTGCGCCGCTGGCCGTTTCCGGCCCGACGCTGACAATCCGCCGCTTCTCGCAAAAGCCCTTCGGACCCGAAGATTACTACCGCTTCGGCACGATTAGCCCGGAGTGTATGGCGTTTATTGAAAAATGCGTCCGCATCCGCAAAAACATTATTGTCTGCGGCGGTACGGGTACCGGTAAAACTACCTTTTTGAACGCCATTTCCGGTTATATTTCCCATAACGAACGTATCATCACCGTAGAAGATACCGCGGAACTCCGTTTGCAGCAGCCGCACTGGGTATCCTTGGAAAGCCGTCCGCCAAACGTGGAAGGCAAGGGTGCTATTACGATTCAGGATTTGGTAAAAAACTGCTTGCGTATGCGTCCTGACCGCATTGTGGTCGGGGAGTGCCGCGGCGGCGAAGCGTTGGATATGTTGCAGGCGATGAACACGGGCCACGAAGGTTCTTTGACCACGATTCACGCCAACACGCCGCGCGACGGTGTGTCCCGCTTGGAAGCAATGTGTATGCAGACGGGCGCCGATTTGCCGATTTATGTAATCCGCGAAATGATTGCCTCCGCCGTCAACCTGATTGTCCAGTTGTCGCGTTTTTCGGACGGTTCCAGAAAGGTAACCTATATTACCGAAATGCACGGACAAAAGGATAACGAAATCCAATCCACCGACCTGTTCCGCTATGTGCAGACGGGCGTGGACGAAAACGGCAAGGTACAGGGCGTTTTCGCGCCGACAGGCGAACTGCCGACGTTCTTTGGCGATTTTGCCGCCAAAGGCCAGCCGGTGGATAAGGAAATCTTTTTAAAGAACGCCGTGCCCGTGGGCCCGGACGGAGACCCGGACTTAAATGCCGTACACCGCTTGCAGGCGCAAATGGCGGCCGGAAAGCAAACTCCGCCTCCGCCGCCGGCTGCTCCGGTTAAGGCATAAAAATTTTAGTTAAAAGAACAAGGATTATGACGAAGAAAATTCAAGTGTTGTGTTTGGCCCTTATGTTGCTGTCGTTTTTGTTGGCGCCTGCTGGTGTGTTTGCCCGCGCGCTTAATAAAAACGACCGCGCGCGCATCCAATGCGCCCAGGAAAAAATGCGCATTATGGCGGAATTTTTTGACGTCAGCCTGCCCGCCGATAAAAAGGTATATAAACTGCCGGACCAGTGCGGTGCGGCGGCGGGTAAAGTGGTGCAAATGCCCAAGTGGTTCGCTTCCGAACTGGCGCGTATGGATAAAAACAAAGTTATCTATGTGCCCAACGAAGGAACATATAGCGAGGTGGACTTGTGGCGCCAGGCGTTTTCCAATGTGTATTATTTCTTGGACCGCGCCGATAAATCCTTGGACCCCACACAGCCCGTGGTGCTGGATCAACTGTCCCGCGGGTTCGTCAGCGACCGTATCCGCTTGGTGGCCGCCTTGGACCGTTTGAATAAAGATTTGCTGCGCGGCAAACAGCCCCTTATTATGAAGGACAGTATGGAAGGCCGCGCGCGCTCTATGCTTTCTACGCTGGAACTGATGAACAGCGAATTTTTCAGCACGATTGAATCTTTTTCCAGTCCACTTTCCCAGCGTGAAAACAAATACCGCCAGTCCGTTATCGGCGTAGTGGTGCTGTCCAATCACTTGTTTTCCCAATTCTTTGCGGCGCCTATTCCGGCCTATCCGCCCAAACCTGATATTTACAAAACGACTGCCGCGGAACGCTTTATCAATTTGATTATGCTCTTGTTGGGATCGGCGTTGGCCGGGTTTGCGGTCTATTTATTGTTAGACGGCAAAAAGGAAACCATTGCCAAATTAGTGGCCGATTACCGCCAAAAAAGCGTGGCGTGGGCCGAGGATTTTAACCGCCAGTTCGTAACCATTGATATCAAATACATTGTGTTTGGTACGGTGGGCGTATTTGCGCTGTTTGGGCTGTTCTTGGGCTTAATGGTGGGCGGCTTCTTTGGCGTGTTTGTCTTTTTAATGGTCGTGCTGTTGGGGGCGTTTGTCAGTATCCGTATGCCGGCGGCCGTGTTGGACGCGCTTAAAAAGAGCCGCGGCAAACGCGTGAACAAACAGTTAATGGACTCGCTTATTTTGCTTTCTAACTCCTTGCGCTCCGGTATGGATATTGTGCAGGGGTTTGAACTCGTGTCCAAGGATATGCTCCCGCCGATTGCCGACGAGTTCGGCTTGGTGGTAAAAAATTACCAGTTGGGTACTCCCTTTGAAAAAGCCTTGGACGGCCTTTCCGACCGCGTGGAAAGCCGTATGCTTTCGTATATTATCAAGGCTATTATTATCCAGCGCCAGGTCGGTGGTAACTTAACGGTTATTTTCGCCCGCTTGGTGGAAAACATCCGCGAAGAAAGCAAACTGGAAGAAAAATTGCAGGCGATGACCGCCCAGCAGAAAATCCAGTCCATCGTGGTCAGCATTATGCCGTTTGTGATGATGCTGGTAATGTTTATCTTCAACCCGACGCAAATGATTTCGTTCTACACCAGCCCGGTGGGGATGTTTGTGTTCTTATTCTGCGTCATTTGGATTGGTATCGGTATGAAGGTACTTAAAAAAATGGGAGAAGTGCGGGTATAATTATGAACAGTTTAGCGTTTACGTTAGGGCTCAATTTACTGTTGGCGGTGGGGATGTTTGCCGTTTTCTTGACGATTTTCGGCTTGCTGGCCCCTAAACCTAAAAAAGAGGAAATCGTGGACGTGGCGGTCCGCCGCTTTAAATCCACTTCCAGTTTTGCACGTTTAAAACCGGAAGAGAAAATTATGGACCGCTTGGCGGTGTTCTGCCTGCATAACTTCCACTTGGAAAAGAGTTTGGAAGAGTTGCATATGCAACTGGGCAGCCCCGATAACCCGCAGCCCGTGGATATTTTATATACTAAAATTATCGCTTCTTTGGCTATTCCGGCGGCGATGATGCTTTTGTTTCAGGCCATTTGGCCCGTTTTCTTGGTGCCGCTGTGCTTTATGGTGCCGGACGTGCTCATTAAAAGCAAAATCCAAAAGCGTCAGGCGGAAATTCTGGGCAACTTCTCCACGACGGTGGACTTGGCGGCCCTGATTATTGAATCCGGTCTAGACTATTTGACCGCCTTTGAAAGAATTATCAAAATTGCCAAAGAAAAAACGATTTTGGAAGAGGAACTGGAAAAAACGATTAACGAAATTAAACTGGGTTATTCCCGCAGGGAAGCGTTGGAACGCTTTTCCGCGCGTACCGGGGTGGCCGAAGTGCGCTCTCTGGTCAGTTTGATTATCCAGTCCGATGAACTCGGTACCAGTTTGGTGGATTTGTTGCGTAACTTCTCGTCTGACTTGCGCTCCCGCCGTTTGAGTCGCGCCGAAAAGTTGGCCGCGCAGGCGTCCACCAAAATGTTGTTTCCGCTGTTTATGTTCATTTTCCCGACGATTTTTATTTTAATTTTAGCCCCGATGATTAGCGGTTTGGTCAGCGGCGGCGCAGGTTTTTAGAGGATAAACATATGAAAAAATATTTCACCTTGGCTTTTGTTTTAGCCCTTGCTCCCGCGTGGTTGCAAGCGGCCAATACGTTCCGCAAGGAAGTTCCCGTCCGCCAGCACGGCAAGGAAGAGGGGATGCTCTTGGATTTGAGCAAAATTTCTATGGGCACCTTGAACGATGTGGAAGAGAAAAAACAGTATCTTTCTACCGTACAGTTGGAAAAACAGCGTATCCAAAACTATACGCTTCGTATGGTATATGAAAACGCCTACCGCCTGTATAAATACGGCGATTACCAGCGCGCGCAGGAAATGGCCCAAACCATTTTAAGCATTGACCCGAACTTTAAACAGGCCCAAACGCTCGCCAAACAGGCCAGTCATATGGGCACTTACGGCACCACGTCCGAGGCCGAAGTAATTGAGGCCAAATTCCAGGAAACCATTCGTCTCTACGACAGCGGCCGCTTGGTGGAAGCCAATGACAAATTAAACGAAATTTTGACGATTCAGCCCGGCAACTCCAAGGCCCAGTCTTGGAAGCGCAAAATTGATTACGACATTGCCAAAGAATATACCCGCCGCGGCGACGAAGCCTATCAAAACGATAACTACCAGGCCGCCTTGGATGCGTGGTATAATGCCCTTTTGATGCGCAAGGACGACCCGAAACTCGTCTCCAAAATTGCCGAAACGGAAAACAAACTGCGCAAACAGCAGGTGGAAGAATCTATGAAGCAGGCCTTGGAATTTTATAACAAAGGCCAGTATGTGGAATCTTACGCCGTGTTTGAACGCATTACGAAAATCCAGCCCGGCGACCCGCGCGTGCAAAAATATATGTCTCAGTTAAAAAACGAAATTGCCGCGGGTTACTATCAGGCGGGCAACCGCTCGTATAACGCAAACCGCTTTGACCAAGCCGTTTCGTACTGGACGAACGCCAAAAAATGGGGCGCCGATACGACGACGATGGACGGCCTTATCAAACGGGCCCGCAACGCCAAGGAAAACCATTTGCGCGTAAAACAACAGCAGGCCGTTACCAAGGCCGAACAGGCCGCCAAAAAGGCGGAAGACGCCGCCAATAAAGCCGAACAAAAGGCCGAAGAAACTCTGCCGGAACAGCCCGAAACCGTGGTGGTGGACGGCAATGTGCCCGGTATGACGGGCGGTACGGTTATCCCCGGCGCTTCTACGGGCGGAATCGGCTCTTCTGTCGGTACCGTAGGGGCGAACGAAACCTTGCCGACTTTAACGGGTACGACCACGAACCCGGTGTCTGCCGAAGCGAGCAACGCTTCCCGCGCCAAATTTATTGAAGGGTTGGATGCGTACAACCAAGACGATTACGAACGCGCCCGCCAGGCTTGGATTGTGGCCAAGCAACTGGACCCGGGCAACAGCGATGCGGACTTGGGCTTGCGCAAACTGGAAGAGTTAATGAAATAGGAGCGGTGTTTTTGATATGAAACTGACATCCAAATGGCTTTTGTGGTTCGTCTTGGTAACGGTATATGCGTCCGTTATCGGCGGGTTGTTCTATTACAATTTGTTTAAATTTGTCTTTGACAAAAAACTCCAAAACGAAATGGTGGAAATGGTCCGCTTCCGCGCGCCGTCCTTGGTGCAGTGGTTGGCCTCCCGCCCTAAGGGCGCGGCTACCTTCCGCGAGGCCGAAATTATGAAGGGCCTCCAACGCAACGATAACCGCATCCGCAGTTTGGTGTATTTGAACTACGACGGCTCTATCCGCTGGCACGAAAATACCAAGTTTTTGGGTATGTCGTATGCCGATTACAATGCTTCCGTGGGCTTTGATTCCAATGCCGCGGTGCAGGCGATTCGGGACGGACTTCCCCGCGCTATTTTAACGTCCAGCGGCGAATATTACGATATGGCTATCCCGCTTTTGGCCAAGGGCAACGCCGTGGCCGGGGTCGTCAACGTAACCGTTTCACGCGAGAACGCCCAAAAGTTAATCCAATCCTCTATGGTGCGCTATGCGTGCGGTGCGTTTATTATGATTTTGCTCATTGGCGGCGTGCTGTATTTGTTCTTATTGCTTAAAATTATCCGCCCGCTGGGTGCGTTAAAGGATAGCGTAGAGGCCGTTTCGCTTAATAATTTAACGCTTTCTTTTCCGTCGCGCAAGGATGAAATCGGCGGCGTGGCGCAGGCTGTTTCGGGCTTGCTCGTCAAAATCCGCGAAGATATCAAGAGTATGGAAAACGTGGAAATTATGACGCTGGAAAAGGAACAACGCTGGTGGAAGACCATTTTGGCTGTAACGGTGCCGAAAGGTTCCCGCGCGTTAGTTATTGACGAAAACAACAACATCTTATATACTAACTTTGAACTGAAAGTGCCGGGCAAAGAAAAAGTACACTTGTTGGACATTTTTGACGGACGCCAGCAGGAAATCATCCAGGTAGTGGGCGAAGCGCTTGAAAACCCGACCAAGGTACTGCGCGGCACAGTTGTAAATAAAAATGTAAAATGTTTGGTAAAAGCCGTTCAACTGCCCGACGATGCAGGCAAAAACCGCATTGTGCTGGTACTGGAACCCGAAAAATAAGATTTAGGAGAAGATATGAAAGTAGAAATCAAAAAAATTAATATTTCAGCGTTGTTGTTTTCTGTTTTCCCATTGGCTGTATTTGTGGTGATGCTGTTAAGCGCGTTTATGGAAATGTTCAACCCCGACTTTTCCTTTACGGTTGCCTATGTAATGGGCCTTATTATGCGCGCTATCCAAGGCACGCTGTTGTTCTTGGTTTCGTCGGTGCTGTTTGCGCTGGCTTACAATTTGTTGTGCTCTATCGGTATCCGCGGGGTACACGTAGAGTTGGAAGATAAATAAAAAGGAGAATAAGGGTTAATGAAAAAACTCATTGTCATTTTAGTAGTTTGTGCCGTCGCGGGACTCGCGTTTGCCGCCCCGGCCAAAAAAGCGGTCAAAACCGCTAAAAAAGCGCCTGCCAAGGCGGAGTTCGTTATTATTGAAGCGGACGAATACAAAGCGGGGCAGGAAGACCCCCAACTGACGGCCGGTATCGCCCAGTTTTTGGAA
The DNA here is from genome assembly GCF_002437085.1 of Candidatus Avelusimicrobium stercoris. Classification (NCBI taxonomy): domain Bacteria; kingdom Pseudomonadati; phylum Elusimicrobiota; class Elusimicrobia; order Elusimicrobiales; family Elusimicrobiaceae; genus Candidatus Avelusimicrobium; species Candidatus Avelusimicrobium stercoris. The sequence continues at coordinate 30,623 of NZ_DJOA01000037.1, forward strand.
ATGGAACCGACTGTAACCAAGGTATCTTATAAAGATGCCGCGGACGATGAAAGATTGGCCGGCTTGGATTACAGTTTCTTGCCGCTTTATTTGATTAAAAAGACCGATGCCATCCGCACCAAATTGGAAAAACACCTGCAATACGGTTACGCCCAAGAAAATGCGGAATACATCATTTTGCCGCACCAAACCCGCCAAGGCGTGTTTAACAACAAAACCGCCAAACCGGGCGTAATGGAAATTTTTGTAATGTCCCAATGCCCTTATGGCGTTATGGCCGAAAACTTGGTTATCCAAGCCCAAAAAGACGGTAAAATGCCTGCGGGAAAAGATATCCGCGTGCGCTATATCGTTAATTACAGCGACAAAGACGGTTTTTCCAGCCTGCACGGTTCCGGCGAGTGGGAAGAAGACATCCGCCAACTGTTAATTGCCAAATACTACCCGGAAAAATTCTGGAAATATTTGGAAATCCGCAACAAAGACTACCGTTCCAGCCGCTGGGATAAAGCGATGGATGAAGCCGGTATCAATTCCAAAAAAATTATGAAGAAATTTGATACCGAAGGGGTGGAACTTTTGAAGGCCGAAGCCAAATACACGCAGGAATACGGCATTAACGCCTCTCCGTCCTTTGTGTGGGAAGGCAAAGTGCAGTTGGATTTCGGTTCCGCAGCGGAAATTGAAGGCTTTGGGTTCTTGAACCCCAACGCCGCTAAATCCGGCGCGGCCGCGGCTCCTGCCGGCAGTTGCTAACCTGATTTTGACAAATTACGGGGGCAGGGAAAACACTTCCCCGCCCCCGTTTTGCAAAGTACCCCGGCGGTAGGCCCCCGGCTTACGGCCCGGATATTTTGAAGGACAAATACAAATTTTATGAAGACAAAGGGAAGTCTGTTTCGCGGTTTATTTTCCAACGCGGTTTTTGTGCTGATTTTAATTTCCATTGTGCCGGTGCTCATTATCGGGTATCACTTAATGGATGTAAACAGCCGCGTGCTGAAAAATGAAATTTCGCAAAAACAGCAAACGGTGGCCAGCCGTTTGGCGGCGGCGGTGCGTTTTAACATTACGCACAATACGCAGTATTTTTCCGTCTTTGTGGATTTGCACAGTGATTTTGGCGGCCACAATTTTATTAACGGCGCCGATTTAAAATACCTGCGCCGCAGCGACCCATCCGTTTTGTATCTGGCGGCATTGGACCCGGCGGGCAAGTTGTTGCTGTCCTCCGGCGAACGGGCGGAAAACGTAAATTGGGCGCAGGAAATAAAATCCATTTTGCAAGCGTGTGTAAAAGAGAAAAAGCCGTATTACTTGGGGGGCGTCTATCCGTCCGAGGATGGGCTTTTTATGTTAATGGCGTTTCCTATCCGCCAGCGGTTAAACGACAGCCGCGTATCGGGCGTTTTAGTGGCGGAAACGGGTCTTGCGGAGTTGGGTAAAATGTTGTTGCAGGTCTATCCAATGGATATGAACGCCGTGATTGCCACGCGCGAAGGGCAGATTATTTCGTTTAACGGGGCCCCCGGCGGCCTAGCCACCGATCCCCAGCCCGAAATGACGGCCCGCGTGCGCGAAATCAGCAACCTTTTGGGCAGTGCGCACAGTCGGGAACTCTCGCTGTCCAACGGAGAAAAGATTTTGGTGGCCTCGGCCGAGTTACCGCTTTCCGGCTGGCGGGTGTATGTGGACCAACCTGCGGATGTAACCTTGCAGTTGCTTAAAGAGAGCACTTTCCACTCGCTGTGGGACGTAACGCTTTTGGTATTAGTGATGTTGCTGTTTGTGGTAGTGGTGAGTTATTGGGTAATTAAACCGATTACGCGCCCTTTGGAGCGGCTGCGCCGGGCGGCGGTTAAACAGCGCGAAAACGGCGATTATGTCGTGCGCCAAGAGGATTTGGATATTCCCAATAACGAAATTGGCGAACTGGCGCAGGCGTTTGTGGATATGTCGGGCGCGTTGCACACACGGCGGCAGGAGTTGATTGGCGCGCAAACGGAACTGGCGCAAATGAACCAAGCGCTGGAAAAACGCGTAGAGGAACGTACGCACGAATTAAAGGCCGCCACACGGGAACTGGTAAAATCCGAACGCTTGGCCGCTATCGGGCAAATGGCGTCTATCATCAGCCACGAAATCCGTAACCCGCTGGCTGTCATCAGCAACGCCACGCGCCTAATCAAAATGCTGGTGCGCACGCCGGACGCCAAGTTGCTTAAACAGTTTGGCATTATTGAGGCGGAAATTAAGCAGGCCAACAGCATTATCAGCGAGGTGTTAGGCTATGCCCGCACGCGCGATTTGATTTTAAGCACGATTGATTTGAACAGTTATCTGCGCGAAATTTTGCTTTCATACCCGTTTATTCCGGGTATTACGTTAAAGGACGAATTGGACCCGGAATCGGTGCGTATTAAAGTGGACGCGGAGGAAATCAAACAGGCCATCCGCAATATTGTGTCCAACGCTGTGGAAGCAATGAACGGCGGCGGTACGCTGACCGTTGGCACGAAGGTAGGCCGCCGCGTGGTGTGCATTTACATTGCCGATACGGGCCCCGGCATCAGCGAGGAAGTCCGCCATAAAATGTTTGCGCCGTTCTTTACCACCAAGGCCCGCGGAACCGGGCTTGGCTTGGCCGTCGTGGGCAAGGCCATTAGCCGCCACAAGGGCAAACTGTTTATTCAAAGCGAAGTAGGCAAGGGAACCTGCTTCCAAATTTATCTGAAAATTTATAAAAAACCCGGAGACACGAGTTATGGAGAAGCAAGTTAAAATTTTGGTAGTGGATGACGACAACAACCTGCGCGAAACGCTGGTGGATTTGCTGGAAATTGAGGGCTATAAAGTCTATCAGGCCGGTACCGCGGCGGAGTGCTTGGAGTTGTGCGCCAGCGAGTTTTTTAACGTGATTTTAATGGACTACAACCTGCCCGACGAAACGGGTATGGAACTCATCCGTAAAATCCGCTCCTTTAACCAAGATACGCAGATTATTATGATTACGGCCTATGCCTCGTTAAACGCCATTATGGAGGCTATGCAGGAGTCCGTTTACGACTTTTTAATTAAGCCGGTGGATTTTGACTATTTAAAGCGCACCATTAACCGTGCGTTGGATAAGTATTTCTTGGAGCAGAGCAACAAGGAATTGCTCGCCCAGTTAAAAACGCGCAACGACGATTTGGACCGCTTGAATAATATGAAGTCCAAATTCTTTTCCATTGTGTCGCACGACTTGTCCAACTCGTTAATGACGCTTAAAATGAGTTTTGATATGCTCAAAAAGAAACTCACGCCCGACGACGACCAAAAGAAAAAAATGATGTTTATGGACGAGTCTATCGGCCAAATTGAGCATTTGATTAAGGACTTGGTGGACTGGGCCGCCATTGAAAAGGGCAAACTGCGCATTGAAAAAGCCCGCTTTGAACTAACGGAAAGTTTAAAGAAGACGGCGGAAATCTTCCGGGCCAAGGGGGCCAAGCGCAATATCCGCGTTACGTTTGAAAGTTGCGGCGCGGTGCCTGTGTTTGCCGACGAGAAACGTATCCGCCAAGTGATTTCCAATATTTTGGAAAACGCCGTGCGCCATACGCCGGATAATGGCACGATTGAAATTGTTGTTAGCAAAATAGATGAAAAAAATGTTAAAGTGTCAGTAGCGGACTCTGGGGACGGTATTGACCCCCAGCAGGCGCCCAATTTGTTTACCAGTTTTACGCAAGTAGGCGACAAAAGCCGTGTCGGCCGCTTGGGGTTAGGCTTATCCATTGCCAAGGATATCGTCGTAAACCACGGCGGGCGCATTTGGGCCCATAGCGAGGGCCTGGGGAAAGGGGCTTCGTTTAATTTTACGCTGCCTATTATGAATTCGTAACATTTTACAACGTGTAGGGGAGTTGCTATGAACAAGAAGAAAAAAGTAACGGTACTGATTGCGGACGACCAAACGCTCTTCCGGGAAGGGATTAAAGATGTATTAACCGGGGAGAAATGGATTGAAGTGGTGGGGGAAGCCGCCGACGGACTGGAAGCGGTTGCCAAGGCTAAAAAATTAAAACCCGACGTGGTTTTAATGGATATCAAATTGCCGAAGATGGACGGTATTAACGCTACGCGCCAAATCCGCCAGCAGTGCCCCGAAGTAAATGTGCTGATGCTTTCCAGTTTTGAGGACGAAGCGCACGTCTTGGACGCTATTCAGGCGGGGGCCAACGGCTATTTGTCCAAAATGCTTCCGGCCGCCGAACTCGTCAACTCTATTAAAACCTTCACCAGCGAGGGGTTAATGATTCCCCAGCAGTTAATGGGCAAACTCCTCCACGGCCTGCGCAAAATGGGCGATAACGGTATGCCCTCCCAGGCCACGCTGACGAAAACTGAAATTAAGGTAATGGACTATTTGGGTAAAGGGTTAAGCAACAAGGAGCTGGCCAAAGAGTTGGGGTGCAGTGTAAAAACGATTAAAAACCACTTAAACAGCGCTTTTCATAAATTGGGCGTAAGCAGCCGCACGGAAGCGGTGGTAAAAGCCATTGAAAAGGGGCTGATTTCGTCGGAAGGCAGAACCGTGTCCGACGATATGGACGGAGAATAATCTATGCCGGTAAAGAGGCCGCCAGTTTTATTACTTCGCCGCCGCGGGCAAGCCACTATTGAATATGTGCTGATGCTTGCCACGGTGGTGGTGGTGCTTTCGGCCTTTTTAACGGCGTTTCACACGCACATTGTGCGGTTTTTGTTTATCTTTATCGGGCAGTTACTGGCAAGTTAAAAATGTTTAATTGGCAGCGTATAAAACACAAACTCCAAGAGAAAAAGGCGCAAATCCTGTTGCCTTCGGTGCTTCTTGCGCCTATTTTTATCTTGGTTATCTATTTGCTATTTGAAACCGCCAAGGTATCTATGGCCAAGGTGCGCGAACAGTTCGCCTTGGATAACGCCGCCTATACGCAGGTATCTGCCGCCAGCACTTATTTGAACGCGCTGGGGATGGTAAACGGTCCGCTCCCTTACCGTGTAATGCTGTATTACAAGGACCAAAAGGTCAACGCTACCGAAGAGGCCAAACGTCAGGGCCGCCCGGCGCAGGTTAGCGTGTTTGAACTTTTTTACCACGGCGGCGGTATTCCGGCTATTGGGCCCGATTACGAAACGGGCATTAACGCGCCGCCCCGCGCCGAATCCACCGATTGGGGCCTGCGCTACGACCCGGCCATTACCACTAAGGACGAAAACCACTATCCCCGCTCGGATTGGGAAAAGGAATCGCCCAAAGAACCGTCGTCCGGCGAGTGGGTGCCGGTGATGAGCCGCGAACTTGTGGAAAATTATTACATCCCGGGCGTGGACTTTGCCAAAAACGTTATCCAATACTATTTGGAAATGTTTTTGTATGTCGGTTCTACGTACGATTCCCAGACGTATGTGTATAAGCAAAACAGCAAAAATGCCGTTATGTACCGCTCGGTGTATTATTTAAACGTAAGCAACTGCAAACGCTCCGATTGCGCCCGCCAAAGCGCGGCCAAACTGCGCAACTATTTGCCGCTTAACGCACAGCCCTTTTACTTAAATAACGTGCGCTTCTTCTTATCCGATTCGTCCCGCTCCGGGGCGCACTACGGCGCGTACAACTTGGATTTTAATATGGAAGAAAACGTAAAGACTAAGATGTTCCAGTTTGCGTATTTGGACCCGGGTTCCCGCACGCGTTTGCGCCAGTTCGGGCACGGTATCCTGCTGAAACAAAACTATACGTTGCCTAAAAACCATTTTAATATTAACTTGGAACAAAAATATAAACCGTTTGTGCGTACCACCGTTAAATTGCAGTGCCCGCGCGCCAATAACAACTGCGTGTGGCCGAACCCGTTGCCTAAGTACAACGTAACGCTGGCGCCTTAATTTATGATGATAAAGAACTTTTCTCTCTTTCGCTCCCGTCGTGGGCAGGCCACTACCGAAGTGGTCCTGCTGTTTCCCATTTTCGTTATTTTCATTTTGTTTATTATCAAAATCTTCGGGTTGCTGATTTTGAGCCAAAAAATGGAAATCGCGGGGTATTATGCCGGGCGGCGTTTCCAGTTGCAGTCGCACGTTACGGACTATTACGCCAATACGTGGGATAAACGCTTTTTGCAGAAAGACATCCAAAAAAAGGTGGAAAACTACCTAGGTTTTGATAACCCCGGTATGCGGAAATTTTTGAGTTTAAACGAACTCAAATTGGACATTAACACCTCGGGCACTTGGACGAAGGTGGTTATCACGGCCCGCACGCGCCCGCCGCGGATTCGCTTTCTGTGCAAATACAACCGCGACCAAGTCTGCCAACAGGACGCCAAATGCGTAAAAGGTTATAACTATTTGTGCGAGACAGGGGGCGAGGTCGTCAGCACCAAATATGTAGGTGCGAACGAGCGTCCTTCGCCGTACCAACGCCCGGAAGGACGGTAACGGTATAGGAAATACCCTTGACAAGGGGGTATTTTCTGCCTATACTAAAAGTAGGTAAATGTAACTCTGTGTTTGAGCGCACCCCCGGGTGCGGGTCAACAAGAGTAGTTTTTATTATTATGTTAAGGGGTTTTGTATGTTTAAGTTAAAGCCGGGAAATGTCTTCCAAAAGATGAATAAAATGGACCGCAAACAGGCCTATACCTTGGGGGCGATTGTGGTGGTGGTGTTTGTGGCGTTAATTACAATGGCTTCCTTTTTGGGCAAGGCGGACGATTCGTCCTTTGACGGGTTCAATTCCCGCGGGTACGATTTGGCCCAAATGCCCTTTGTAAATGACGAGGCCGAAGAATATTTGTTAGCCTCCAAATACCCCGATATGCAGGGCAACAATTCTACTATGCTTTACAGTTCTTCTGAAAAAGAGGAACGCCAGGCAGAGGATGCCGCGCAGGCCGAGGAAGAAGAAGCCTCTACCGATACAGCAGCGGAATCTTCGTCTGCTGATTCGTCTTATTCCGGCTATTCCGGGCGCGGTTATTCGGGCCGCGGCGGAGCCAGAACGCCTACGCAAATCGGTCAGTTGGGTTCGGCCAGTATGCGTAGCACGGGCGGAAGCGGTATCAGCGCCACTTGGGGTGCGCCCAAGGGGGACTTTTCTCCCTATAAAAGCCAAGATAAAGGCACCGAATCGCCCTTGCAGTTAAAGAACACGGACGCCAAAAAGGCCTTGTCCCAGTTTGCGCGCGGCAGTGCGGCGGCGGCCGGGTTAAAGGACGGTAAAAGCATCAATGCCAAACGCGCGTTAATGGGCGCCGGGATTAAAGGCAGCGAAGCGTTTTCCGAAACTGGCGGCGTGGATTTGAGCAAGACGGCTGGCCTTAATTTGGATACCAATGCCCCTGTGTCGTCTGCGGATTTGAGCAATTTGGATAAAAAGATTGACGATGCCAATCAAAGAGGTAAGGACGAAAAAAAGAAAGAAGAAGAAAAATTTGGCAACTCTTTGGCTAACGATTTGTGGAAACAGGTGCTTACCAAGGTGGTGGATATCGGTATGCAGCAGTTAAGCCAGGGCATTGATACTTGGATGGCCAATATGTCGGCCAACAAGGCGGGTAACAATTATGCGTCGGAACTGGGTAAAGAACTTTTAAACAAAGATGTTTCCGCCTTGACCCCCGAAGAAAAAGCATTAGTTACTTCGGCTTTGGGTAAGTCGGATTTAGGAACAGGTACGGTGCGCGACGCGTGGAAGAATAACGGAGTAAAACAATCAGAGCAAAAAGTTCCCACGATGCCCACGAAACCGAGCAAACAGGATTATATGACCTCTTCTTCGGACAACGGTTCGGAACAGGTGTTGGATAAAACGCGTTGGAACGCGGCCAAAGAGCAATATCAGAAAGATAAACAAGCATATGACAAATACAACTCGGAGCAGAAAGATGAGGCCGTTGCATTTGGTAAAATGATGAAGCCTACTTTGGCCCAAGGGTCGGATAAAATGTCCCGCCAATACCAAAGCACGCGTGTTGCGGCGTATAATTCCCGTGCCAAGCATAGTAAGCAAGAAGTGGTGGAAGTAACGCCAATGCAAAAATCGTCGGACGGGAAACTTGACACATCGTGGTGGACGGACGAGATGAAGAAGAACCACGAGGATATGAAACGCAAAGCAGAAGAGTATCGCCAACAGAAGGAGCGGGACTGGCAAGAATACATCAAAAAGCACCGGCAGCAGAAGCCGCCGTGGAAACGTGGATAAAATTTAGTTTTTAAGTTAGGAGGAATTTATGAATATCTTTAAATGGCTGACAGGCCGGGCCGGAAAAATGGCTCTTTCCGCCGCGCAAGCGGTGGGTCTTTCCGCCGTGGTGGGGGTGGCGGGTATTGCCGCTTGGCAATATTTGGATACGCCCTCCGACAACACGGCCTTCAATCCCGCCGCCCAGTACGACCCGGGCGAGGTGGTTTATGTCGCCGGGGCTTCGGGCGGTTCCTATGGGGCCAATGGCGAAGTGGAATCCGCTTTCCGCGCCAAACCCTCTAAGGCGATTGAAATGACCGAAAAAATGACCTTGGCGCAAAAACAGGCGCAGGCTATGGAGGATGACGTAATTCCTTCCGTGTCCGTGTCTCCTACGCCGTCTGCCTATCAAATGGGCGCAACCGAGGGCTTGGGGATGAACGCCAACGACGGTAAAGGGGAACGCTTGGACGGTAACCCCTTGGCGGCCATACAGGGCACGATGAACGGTATGAAGGATGTTATCAGCCGCGCGCAAGAGCAAGCCCAAGCGCAGGCCAATGCACAGGGAGAAAAGCCTGGGGCTCCTACCTTAGCGAGCGCCAAACGCACCAGCGCAGGCTCCTCTAACGCAGGGCACGGTCAGGCGTTTAATTCCTCCTTTGTAATTCAGGACAGCGGCAAATCCGCCAGTTCCCGCGCCGCGGCCGCGGCAGGCTCGCCCGAAGAAGTGGGTAACATTTTTGCTTCCGCGCAAGCACAGGCCAACCGCACGGTAGAGGGGATGCAAATGCGTTCCCGCTCCAACTTTGGCCCGGGCAATAACTCCTTGGGGGCGGATAAAGATTTGTCCGTCGGCGATGCGCGCTCCTCCAAAGAGGGAAAAGATTTAGTCTTTATTCAAAAGCGTTCCGCCGATGCGGCCCGTAACCGCAACCGCTCCGCCAACGAAGGCTCCCGCGCGTTCTTGGCCAGCACTAAGGTTTCGGGCGGTATGCGCATTGTGGGCGACACCGTGGCTATCGGCCAAGGGCAGGGCTCTAAGGATTTTGACAATGTACACGAAGCCAATTTGCGCGGTATCGGTAGTTGGACTTCAAGTGCGGTGGACGAAGCCACCCAGCGTATGATTGACCGCCAAAACCTGCAAAAATGGCTTTGGAAAGCGATTGCCACCTGCTTGGCCGCAATGATTGCGATTCCACTCCTCAAAAAAATTCCGCTTTGGGGAACGATTTTAGCGGTTGCTGTGATGGTTGCCGCTTTGGCTGTTGCGGCTACGGCGATTGTTAAGGGCGGCCAGTTTGCCCATAAATGGGGCGGCTCGGGTATGTCCACGGCCGTGATAATTGTGGGCGGCTTAATGGCCGCAGGTGTGGCCGTTTCGTTTATTTTACACAATGCTTTTGCTAAATTTTACAAACTCATTGGCCAAAAATTGGGCTTGTCTGGCGCGTCCGAAGCCGCCGCTTCTGGCGGTGCGGGGGGAGCAGGTGGTGCTGCGGGAGGATCCCAGTTGGCTGGTTCCAGTGCGTTCCAGGCTGGCGTGCCTGGGGCTCCGCCACCAATTTATTAATGGATTTTGACTTATGCAAATTGGAAAATTGATTATTGAGCCGTGGAATAAACACAATGCTATTTGGCGCATAGTCGCGCTTTTGCTGGTAGCGTTGTGGGCGGTATGGGGCGCGGTAATTTATTACGAAAGCGCCCAACTGACCGCCAAAGTGCGCGCAGAGAAAGAAGCACAGCAGCGCGAGGAGGAACGCTTGGAAAGAGCGGCCTCTTACCGCCGCGCCGCTTTGCAACGGCAAGCGCAGCCGTCCGGCGTGCAAAACGCTGTGGACGCGTTTAAACGGTAAGGAGAAAATTATGAATGTATTTAAATTTTTAAAAAGCGTCTCCGGCAAAGTGCAACTGACGGTGCTGAATACCTCCGTTACCGCACTAGCCGTGGGCGGTTTGGCTTCGGCTACCTTGTTTGGCGTAGGCGCCGAACAGGGCAAGCAGGAGTTAGCCGTCCGTTCCTTGTCCTCGGTGGCGGGCTCTGCCTCGTCCTACGAGGGGTTACAGGAAAGACACGGGCAACTGACCTCTATTAACATCGTAGATTCCAGCAACAAACTGGCCAACCCCGACGATGTAGCCCGCTTGGGCGATAACGGCTCGGCCAGCCGCTTTGGGCTGGATAAAGTGGATAATGTGGCGGGTTCCTTGGGGCAGGCCGTGCAATTATCCGGATCCGACGGTTTAAATATGAACGCCAACGTCGCCACCGTGCAGGAAAATAAGGCCACTGGCGAAGCGCGCCGCTATTCTGCGGGTGGGGCGGTGAACGAAGCGGCCCGCCGCGCGGGTGCGGCTAATAATGCTTCCCGCCCGGTAAATACCTTAACGCGCGCCTCTATGGGTTCCGTGTCCGGCGGAAATGTGTTCAACCAAGCCTCCGGCGCGTTGGGCGGTGCCCGCGCAACAGGTTCTACGTCTGGCGGAAGCGACTATCAATTTTCGGGCGCAATGCCCAGCGGCTCCAACTTGGTATCCGCTATGGATACGGGTTCCGGCGCCAGAGGGCAAAATTCCGGCTTTATGGCCGGCGGCAGAAGAACGACCGTTTCCAACGGTAAATTTTCCCGCGGCGGAAACGATTTGCAGGCTATTGCCAAACGCTCCGCCGATGTGGCCGGAAACAGCCACCGCGGCGCGAACGAAGGGGCTACGGCCTTTTTAGCGGGGTCCAATAACTCGGGCGGTATGCGCGTAGAGGGCGGTGTGGACGTCGGCACGACGGGTTCCGCTGATTTTAAAACGCCGACCAACAAACGCTTGAAATCTGTCGGCAAGGCTACCCAAAAGGTGGAAGACGAAGCCAAAGCGCGCCAAAAGGCCCGCAATACGCTTACTATTTTGCTCTTGGCCAGCGTGGCGACCACGGCGGCTGCGGCGATGTTTGGGTATGGTTTAATCCGCGCCGGGAGAACGGCTATTCCCGTGGGCGTGTGGTCCATTGTGGCTGGGCTTGCAATTATTGCGGCCGCGGCGGCGACTTCTATCGCTACCCTGGTAAAGGCCGGGCAGTATGCCTCGCGCTTTGGGGGCGGTTCGCTCCCCTTGGTGGCGGGTATTCTCAGCGGCTTGTGCGTCAGCGCACTGGGCTTTACGATTGCGGCTGCTTTCTCCGGCAAAGAAAGCCCGATTGTTAAATTTATGGATAAAATCACGGGCGTAATGAAAAAGTTTGCTATGAAGGAAGGCAAAACGATGCTTAAAGCCGAAGGCATCAATATGCTTCGCCAGCAAGGTACTAAGATTATAAAAGGTAAATAACCTAATAGGCGGGGGCGTACACCGTCCCCGCCCTTTTGCGTGAAAATTATGGCAGAACCAAATAAACCGACCGAACAGGAAGAAGATATAAAACCGTTGCCACTCTTGTGGCAAGAGGTTAAAAATCTCGCGCGCTCCAAAAATGTGCGTATTGTGGCGGCGGTTTTTTTGGTTTTACTGTTTTTAGGTTCCGTGGTCCCCGTGGGCAAAATTCCGTTCCTGCGCAATTTGGCGTGGGCTATGGGGTACTCCGCCGAGGAAACGGAAAATATTTCCTTTTTAAAGGCGCTTTTAACCTGGAACGAGCATACCAAAATTATGAACGGCGAACGCCCGGACCCCGACGGCTCCAATGTTTTTGCGGGCGATTCGGGCTCGTTAAAGGACCAACTGGAAAAGGCCAAGGCCTCCCAACTGTTTAATTTGCGTGCGTTAAACGCTTCTTTGGCGCGCCAAGGCCGCAGGGGCGATGCGCTCGCCACTGCATACAGCCAGGTGGATACGGGCGACGGAATAAAGCGCCCGGGCGTAGTGGTCCCCGGGAACGGTGTAGCCAACACGCAGGCTAATTCTACCCAGCAGGCCGAGGTGTATTTCGGCACGGACTCTTCCGCTCTTGCGCGTAACCCCAAGGACGGGTTTGATTCGTCCCAAACGCTTAAAAAAATTGCCAACGCCAATATTGCGGGTGGCAGCGGTACCGATTGGTTTATGCACGCCGTGGATAAGGCCCGTAGTGTGGATTCGGGCGTTACTGCGCTTACCCAAACGCTCAAAAACGGCGGTTCTATGACCCCGCTTAACATTAATTCGGATTTTGACACCAACAAGGCCCGCAAGGACTTGTATTATGTGTGGCTGACGAGTCTGGCGGCCAAACGCGCCAAGCACCCCGGTTTAAGCAAAATGCTGGCGGGTGCGGGCTTTAACGGGGCGGAAATGCCCAAGCGCGTGTTTGATTCCTCGGGTATGGCCGGAGGGATGGGCATTGACCCCGATAGCGTAGTGGCGGAAATGGACAGTATTAAAATGGCACTGCACCAGGAAGAAATGTGTAACGCTTCCTTAAAAGATACGGGCGGGAGTATTGACGCGCAAATTTCCAGTTCGTACGAAGCCATTAAAAGTTTGCCGGGTTCTTTTCCGGCCAGTTGCGACGATGTAAACGGCAATTTCACCAATAACTTGGCGGGCATCCGCAACAGTTGTAAAGCGGTGGAAAAGGCTTATTCCAATTTAAGCAGTACCTGCGGCGTAAAAATGAAGAACGCCCAGACCGAAAAATGCACCACCCTGCGCTTGGAAGACAAATACGATACGTATTCCAATTATTGCGAGCAGGAAAAGGAACGCTGCCAAACCTTGGCCACGCTGGAAGAACAGCAGGCCTGTATGCAGGCGCGCAAGAAATCGGCCGATTACGAGGGCGTGCGCCCGTCGGACATTGAGTCCACGGTTAATGATACGTTTGCCCGCGGGGCGGATTTCTTCCCGGAGCCGGAGTGGGGCTCGTCTATCGGGGACAGTTTGCAGGATAATAAATTAACCCCTTGAAAAAAGGCGATTTAATTGTATAATAGAAGTAAGGGAGTACGCATAAAGAAAGTTGTTACGGAATGGGCATCCAGTTCCGAACAACGGATTTCTTTATTTATGTATCGGGATAAAAAATATCCCCCGGCCCTATAAAAAAGGGCCTAACCCAGCAGTTTTATTTTAATAGGAGGCACTTATGCCAGAGGAAAAAGATAAAAAGAAGTCTTTGTTCCCCTTTTTAGGCGCGTCTGACGCTAAGAAGGATAATAAAGACAGTTTTACCTTTAGCGATAAGATTAAGAACAGCAAGCCTATGGGTTCTAAATCTTTTGCTAATCGTGTTTCCTCCAAAATCGGGAGCGACGGCAAACCCAGAAAAACTCTCTTTGAGAGAACCAGACGGGACGCGCCGTTCTTCATCGCCGCTTTGGTGGCGCTCTTGTTACTGCCGTTCTTGTATAAGTACAGCGGGCAAGTGAGCGAAGAACCTATGGTTACTCCCGGGAGTGAGGAATCCGTGTTTGACCCCGAACGGTACGGCTTTGATACCGCCACGGGCAACCCGGACGGTCAAATCGCCCAGTTTGCGGGGCGCGATTCGCTTAGTTTGATTAAAATGGGCGACGACACCACCGCTTCGGACGAAGTAACCAATGATTATATTCCTTCCCACGACGGGTACGATGCTTCGCAAGAATCCTCTACCAGCACGGAAGTGGAAGAGAATAACACCAACATTTATAAACGTGCCGCGGCTCCCGCCACGCGTGCGGCCTTCCGCCGTGCGGCCACGAAAATCAATCCGCTTTCTTCCGCTGGTTTAGCCACCCGCGGCGGCAGCAGATTGGGAGTAGGTATGTGGGGCGGCGGTATGAAAACGGCTGCCCGCAAAGTGGGTGCCTCCGGTCCGCGCAACAGCCCCAAGCCGGTTTCCTTGCAGCCCTTGCAGGCGGCGGGTAAACCGTCCAGAGTCTCTTTTGGTAACGGGTCTGCGGCCGAAGCCAGACGCTCCAAAGACGCTATGTCCAAAGCCAATGCTATGCAGGCGTTGATGGACGCGCAGATGAAACCTGTCCAACCCGGCAAAATCGGTGGTTTGGGCGGCGGTAGTTTTGGCCCCGGCGGCGGTAAAGGCAATTTGGACCGCAAATTTACCTACAACGGCAAAGAACCCTGGTGGTGGGATATGATGAAGACCCGCGCCCAGAAAGAGTGGCAGGCTAACTTTGACCGCAAGTGGGATTGGATTAAATGGAAAGACAAAATGTTGCAGGGCTTCCTCAACGGTGTCTTATCCTGCTTGGCCACGGGTACCGACGATTGGTCTATGGGTAAAATGTTCGGCGCCGCAGAGGGCGCTGGAAAAGAGACTACTTGCTGTGGTGTGAAGGCAAAAAATTGGGAAGGCTTTGCTGGCGTTGGTGTTCCTTTTAATAAAAAGACCTGTGACGGTTTAAAAAAGAAACCTGAGTACAAAGAAGCTTGTGCCTCTGGTTGGGACGAAGGTAACAAAAATGCTGTTACTATGGGCCCGATTGCCCAGCGTGTGGACTGCCTGAGCAATGGCTTGGGCGGTGCATTTGGCAAAATGTGGAATAACCTCTTTGGTAAAAACAAAGGCACGTTTGCCGAAACGGGCGACTGCAATACTTTTGCCAAAGACGGCCTCTATACGGCTGATTTTGACAGCACCAAAGATGCCAGCAAATGGACGGTCTTCCATTACGTAGTAGGTATTCCTACTGCCAGATTGTCCGCTTACTATCAAATGACGCCTACCAAACAAGCGCAAGAATTGGTGGTGGGTTACATTGATAGAGGTGCTAAATTTAACAGCAACATCCCGGCAATGACGAACCGCAAGGACTTTGTGCCGTTGTTTGTGGAAAGTGTTGCTATTAAGAATAAAAAAATTAGAAAAGATAAACCCGCGGCTAATAAGGCCTCTACGGGTATGGCTACCGCTGATGCCGCTAACGGCAACGAAGTAGCCCCCGAAGATGTAGATGCTTTGGGCGCTCAGCCGATGATGAAATACACTGCTTTTTTGGGTGTATTGCGCAAAGGCGGCGTAATGAAAGATGCGGGCGAAACCGATGCCAAAGATTCCTTGACTGTTTCCACCAAAGGTGCCAAACAGGGCAAAGGCTTTGTAACCGGTGCGCGCTGCCCGTATCCGCTGGTGCGTATCACCTGCGAAAACCACGCCACGGTTTCCAGCCAGGGCGCCAAGATTGACGGTATGCCGTATGCCCACTTGACGTTTACCAACGGTATGACGGGTGAACAGGCTTACAACGCTATGAAGTCCCGCTTCCTGATTTCGTATATGATTCAGGGCGACGATAATGATGTAGCGTCCGCGATTACCACATCTACGGGTATGGCGCAAGGCCAGTATTACGATATCCCGCATATGGATATCAAACCGTACAAGGGTTCGTGGAGCCAGCAAATGACGGGCAACGGCTTTGTAACCAACTCGTTGGGTACGGAACGCAATGCCAAGACTTTGGCCACGGGTTACCAAGTAATTGCTAACTCCGCCAATATCAAAGCGTTGCGCGGTTCGGACAGAACCAACCCGTCCCGCCGCACGATTATCACGTGGGAAATCCGCCAGTGCGACAGCCTGTCCGTGGATGGCGAAAGCATCAATAAAGGCGGCTGCCAAAACGGCGTAATCAAACTGCGCGACGAGAAAGGCAAAGTTACAGGTATTTTGGGCCAAGACCGCCCGGGCCGCGTAGTCAGCACCGCTACCTGCGTGTATGACGACGGCGGAAACAATTATGTCGGTTTCCCGGTGAACTTGGATGATAAAGATGATCAGGAACCTGTACCGCCTCAGCAGGACCCCAAACCGCAGAATCCGCAAGAAAAAATCTTGCAGTTTGCGGATAATATGAACGGCAGCAAAGGTATTCCGTCTAAATACCAGGAACGCACGGGCTTGCTTAACATCCCGACGCTTTCTGTAAACGGTAAAGGCGGTCCTAAACCGTTCAATGAAGCCGTGAACACTAAAGCGTGCTTGGCTGTGGGTGTGGCCCGCGGTGGCGGTTCTGCCCCCTTGTTACAGCAAGATGTGGCGGCTGATTATATTAACAGTGTAATTGCCCGCACGAACGCTTCGCAGGCTTTTACGGCGGCGAATGCCAAGTTCGTACACTCCGGCAAAGTGAGTGTGCCGCAGTTGGTGGACGCTATGACGGTGGCTTATGCGCAGGATAAAAATGCAAAGGTACCGCTGGAAGTAGTCTGCTCTTTGGGTAAAACCATTGGGTACAACTCCTACGACCCGCAAATGATGAAATTACGTGCTCCGTGGAGAAATACGTTTGGTGCGTTTGCCGCTTATACGAGTGCCGATTCCTCGTATTTCCCGGCTCCGCTTACGTTGCAGAACGCCAAGAACTTGGACTTAGCCAATATGTCTGAGGCACAACTTAAAAAATTAATTATTGCCGATAGACGCTTCTTGGGCTGCGGTGCGGTAAAGCAGGGTAATGGCGCAACCATTAAGGCTATGGATAGTGTCAGACCTTACCACTATGGCCGCTACAACTGGAACGAAATGAGAACGGGCGATAAGGCGGATGTGCCGTTTATTGGACAGAGCGGCCGCGACGGCTATTTGGCTGCCTTGGAACGTGGTGGTTGGGTAACCAATGCTAGCGACCCCAAAGCCTATCCGTTGCACGCCATTGCGGAAGCGGTTGGTTTCCAACGCAAAGAATCCGTAACCAAGCAGGAATTGGCGGCCAGTTCCAACAAGACGATTGACGCCTTGAACCGCAGAGCCTATTTAACGAAGTATATGCACTTGTTTAACGAAAGTGCGGCAGACCCGTGCGGTTTAGGAGATGGTGTAATGCCCGTAGAAGATGCTTTGCGCTATATTGGGGCACTGTGCATTAACGGTAAAAATGCAAAACCGAGCAACAGCAACAATAGAGTGTGTGGCAGATATTACGGAGTGGCTGGTGAATCCACAACCAGTACCTATGATTCTAATGACACGCTTGATGTGGATAAAATTGATATAGAGTAAGTAGCGTATGTATATCAAAGGCCCCGGGGGGATAAAACCTCCCGGGGTTTTTTCTTTGTCCTTTTTTGGGGCGGCGTTGTCATCCCGGGGCCCGCATACGAGCGGGAA
>NZ_DJOA01000037.1:47972-48099 GCF_002437085.1 Candidatus Avelusimicrobium stercoris
TTATAAACAGACTGGATCCCGGAGCCACGTCCGGGATGACACTTCTTTTAGCCCTTTGTTGAGTTTGCCCAGTTCTCTGTGCTGATAACCTCCAAAAATTTCCTAGTCATCCCGTAGTGTTTTTATA
>NZ_DJOA01000002.1:0-15145 GCF_002437085.1 Candidatus Avelusimicrobium stercoris
AAAAAACGAAACAACCCCTTTAAAAAGAACGACGGAAAAGCAACATCACAAACGGTAGATCCTGAAATAAATTCAGGATGATCGCTATTTTAATAAAGGCGTCATTCCCGAGTGTCGTAGTCGGGAATCTGTCATTTCCTTTTTTTGATAACAACGGATCCCCGACTAAAGCCTTCGGGGATAACGGCAAAAAACGCCAAAACTTGTTAAATCCTTTCATTTTTCCTCCTTTTTAAGGCGTTATTATTTAACAAAGTCATACTGGAAGGTTTCTGTCCAGTATCTGTCGTTTTCCTCTTTTTAAGTAACAACAGATCCTGGACTACGACTTTCCAGGATGACGACAACGACAAACAACCTATAAGGTAGATTCTGAAACAAATTCACAATGACCTCTAATTTAATAACAGCAGTTTCCATAACCCTAGCGGGCCGCCAGTTCAATATGCCACCAAGGCACGAAAAAAACAATTTTTCGCACTCAAAAGCACATAAAAAAGCCCCGGACGGTAAAAACCGAAACCGGGGCTGATTAAAACAGGTTCTATACTTATTTTTGATGTTCCTTCTTTTTAAATTGCGCGTTGTAGAGCGAAGCATACGCGCCGTTGGGCACTTTTAACAAGGTTTCGTGCGTGCCTTCCTCCACTATGCGCCCTTCGTTAAGCACCACAATTTTATCCGCGTTTACTACCGTGGACAAGCGGTGTGCAATCACAAACACCGTGCGATTCTTCATCAGGTTATCAAGCGCCTTTTGCACCACGGCTTCGGACTTGTTGTCCAAAGCGCTGGTGGCTTCGTCCAAAATGACGATAGGCGCACGGCGGATAAAGGCGCGCGCAATGGCTACGCGCTGGCGTTGGCCGCCGGAAAGAGTCATCCCGCGTTCGCCCAGCACCGTATCCAAACCGTCCTTTAAGGTGTGGATAAAATCGTCCAAGTGGGCGTTTTTAACGGCTTCCTGCAAATCCTCTTCCGTGGCGCCGGGGCGGCCGATTAAAATATTATCGCGAATCGTGCCCGTGAACAGGAAGTTATCCTGAAATACCACCGAAATATGACTGCGCAAGGATTTTAAGGTAAAATTCTGAATATTCACGCCATCAATCGTAATGGCCCCTTTGGTTACGTTATAAAAACGCGGGAGCAGGCTGACTATGGTAGATTTTCCCCCGCCGGAGTTCCCCACCAAAGCCACCGTGGAACCCGCGGGAACGGTCAAATTGATGTCCTTTAACACCTCTACGCCGGGCTTGTAAGCAAAAGATACATCTTTAAAGCGGATTTCCTTTTTAAGGCCGTCCATTTCCACGGAATTGGGCTCATCGTAAATATCCGTTTTGAGCGCGAAGATTTCAAAAATACGGTCAATCGCCAAAAAGGCCTTTTTGATATCCACATAGTTATCGCCCATTGTTTTAACAGGCGTGTAGAGCATTAAAAGAGCCGTAACAAACGACGTAAAGTTACCGCTGGTAATGGTGCCCTTTACAATCATTGAACTGCTCTGCCAGAATACCAAAGCCAAGCCCAAGGACACGATAAAGTGCATCACCGGGGAGAGCCAGCCCGTATGTTTCACCATACCCATATTAAGGCTGAACACTTCGTCCATTAAGTGGTTAAAGCGGACTTCCTGGTCCTCTTGCAAGTTGTAGGCGGCAATGGTGCGGTTGCCGTTAAAGGTTTCGTTATAAGCGCGCATAGCGATAGAGGAAATAACCACCGTATTGCGCACGAGTTCTTCCAATTTTTTGCGCACCACATAAATAAGCGCACCCGCCGCGGCAAACGCACCGATGGCGATAAACGTCAACTGCCAAGAGTTGTAGAGCAGTACAAACACCAAGGTAATGGACGAAAACACGCGCGTAACCACCATACGCAGGTTATTAATAAGGCCGTTGCAGGCGGTGTCAGCATCGCCGTTGTAGCGCATCATAATATAGCCGGAGTCGGTCGTGTCAAAATATCCGCTGTGCATACTTAACAGTTTATGGAAGAGTTTTTTGCGCACGTCCAAGGTAATTTTGTTGCCCACCCACGTATTTAAATATTTAACTAAATACGTTAAAATGCTTTGCGCCAGTACAAAGCCAATAATCAAAAGCGGAATCCAAGCAGCAAAAACGGCGTTTTTGGCTACGAGCACGTCATCGGTGTAATACTTCATAAACAGGGCGACGGTGGCATCCAGCGCGCCGACAGGCAGCGCGAGGAGCAAGCCCAAAATGGCCCGGAAGAGATACGGCTTAACAAAGGGCCACATTTTTTTGTAATTATCCACAAAGGGGTTGGAAACGATTAATTCCCCCACGGGGCGGGTTAAAAAATTTTTCATAGAAATCTCCGGTATAAAACGGCTTATTTTATTATAACAATTCCCCGGCGCGTTTGTCCGCAGAACCGGCGGGGGTTGCAAAGTTATTTTTACTTTGCTAAACTAATCAAACAGTTATCCAAACGGGTACAGCCCGTTCGGACGCAAATTTTTGTATAGAAAGGACTTGTTGTATGGTTATTAAGAAAGTAAACAAAGAAGCACTCACCGCCGCGGAATTAAAGGAAATTAAAAAACATTTAGAGGAACTGAAAGCGGACGCCACCGCACGCCTGAAAGATAAAAAGAATATGGATATGCCGGAAGCGGAAGTAGGCGACCCTATTGACGATGCTTCCAAAAGTTTGGATAAAGAAATTTTGTTTGAACTCTCCGGCAACGCCCATAACACCATTGGGCAGATTGAAGCCGCCTTGCGCAAAATTGACAAAGGGATTTACGGCTATTGCGAATATTGCCGCCAGCCTATCCCCAAAAAACGCATTAAAGCGATGCCGTTTGCGCGCTACTGCGTGAACTGCCAGCACTCCACCGAAAAAAGCCACGATTAACGCTTTTTGAGCACTAAAAAGGGAGCCCGTTTAAGGCTCCCTTTTTTTCGGTCTAAATTTAACGCTATTTACTAGAAAAGTAAACGGGCGTTTTATTGGTATCTTTGGCGTACGCCATAATTTTGTAGGAATCCTTTTGCACGCCGATTCTAAACCCTTTGGGCGAAAGGACCTTCTGCGTATCGCGCTGGAATTGCACCGGGTCGCCGGACAGGAGCGACAAGCGCAGTAAATCGTTGGTATAGTACCCATAGCGCGCGTAATGGGCTTCTTCCAACAACGCCACATTTTGCAGTTGCGCTTTGGCTCTGTTTACGTAATACTGTTGCACCACGGAGCCGCCGCCAAAGCATTGCTGGTACATCACCCACGCAAAGCCCACCAGCAGCAGCGTGCCCAACAGCCGCACGAGCAAGCGCTCCCACCAGGCCTTTTGGCGGATTTGTACCACCACACTACCGCCTAA
Organism: Candidatus Avelusimicrobium stercoris; assembly: GCF_002437085.1. Classification (NCBI taxonomy): domain Bacteria; kingdom Pseudomonadati; phylum Elusimicrobiota; class Elusimicrobia; order Elusimicrobiales; family Elusimicrobiaceae; genus Candidatus Avelusimicrobium; species Candidatus Avelusimicrobium stercoris. Next base: position 3,362 of record NZ_DJOA01000002.1, read on the forward strand.
AAAATCGTGCAAGGCGCGGTGTCTATCATCAAAAAACGCAAATAAAAAGCCACACATTAAAAGTGCGCCGCTAATGTAATAGCCAACCGCACGCATAAATGCACGCGGGAACGACACGGGGCAGCTCAAATCCTGTTTGACTACCGCAATACCCACCAAGGCCTTGCCAAGGGTTACGCGGTCGCCACACGAGAAAATGGCTTCGTACAGCACAAACAGGGCATTAATGCCCACAAGCACCGCCGCAATCTGCCACATTTGGGCATACGGCCCTAAAATCTTTAAAATGGCAAGCCCGATAAACTGCCCCGGAATAAAAACGACGCCGTAATCAATCAGCAAGGCTACAAACCGTTCGGTTACCGAGGCATACACCACTTTGGGCGTTTCATCCGCCGCCGCGGGCTGCACGGGGACGGGCTGCGGGTCCATAATATTAATGCGGGTTTCTGTCATAAAATTCTCCTTTCGTCTAGTTTATTATAACAAGTTTTCCCCCGCCCAAACAAAAAAAGAGAGCGGAACTTTCGCCCCGCCCTCTTTTTATAAAACGCTTGTTTAAGCGGCAATACCCAATTTGGAAAATAAGATATACACGCCAAACACGCACAGCACAATCGCCACGCTGACGGTTACGCCCAAATTCCACGGCGTATTGTCCACAATGTTGAGGTCTTTCCCGTCGTCGTAGCGGTTTTTGGCCGGCCACAGTTTGCCCGTAATATACATAAACGCAATGGACACCGCAAACAAAATAGCCAAGATATGCAGGAAATGCAAATCCGTCTTAATCACGCCCAACTGCGTAAGGCCGTAGCCCACCATAAAGAACACCAGCGTAACCTTGGCCGACCACGCCGGGGCCGTTTTATTGAGCATACCGAAGATAATCAGCGTGAAAATCGGCACGTTGTAAAAGCCGTTTACCATTTGCAAATAGTTAAACAGGCCCGAGGGAGCCTTGGCAATCAGCGGCGCCACAATCATAGAAAACACCGCCAATAAAATACCCACATATTTGCCCTTGTGGACAAGTTCTTCGTCCGTGGCCGTCGGTTTGATAAGCGGCTTATAGACGTTAAGCATAAACAGGGTGGAGGTGGAGTTCAAGGCCGCGTTAAACGAACTTAAAATCGCCCCGAACAGCACCGCCGCAAAGAAGCCGATTAAATAAAACGGCAATACTTTATTAACCAGCATCGGGTAGGCCATATCACCCACTTCCAAGGGCGTACTTTGGAAGATGTGGAACGCCACAATGCCCGGGATAATTAAGTAAATAGGCCCAATCAGTTTAAAAATAGCGCACAACAAAAGGCCCTTTTGCCCTTCCTTTAAGTTCTTGGCCGCCAAGGCGCGCTGGATAATCGTCTGGTTGCAGCCCCAGTAAAACAGGTTGACGAGGAACATCCCCGTAAACATCGTAGCAAAGGGAACCGGATCGGTGGCAGAGCCGATAGCATTAAATTTTTCCGGGTGGGCTTTTACTACCTCGGTAAGGCCCGCTAAAATGTTGCCGTCGCCCACATAGGCTAGGGCAAACAGCGGCACCATCATCCCGCCGATAATGAGCCCAATACCGTTAAGCGTATCGGCAATCGCCATAATGCGAAGCCCGCCAAAAATGGTATATAAGCACCCCAGCACGCCAATCGCCACCACAACCACCACGATAGCCATCATCGGGGAAAGGTGAAACGTGCCCATAATGTCAAAGATACCGCCCATACCAATCGCGCCGGAATACAGCACCGTCGGCAACAGGATAAGCACATACCCCGCCAAGAACAAAAAGTTTACAAACTGCTTGGTGGCGCCGTCATAGCGGTCGCCCACGAAGTCCGGAATAGTGGCGTAACCCTTTTTTAAGTAGCGCGGCAGAAAGAAAAACGCCACGATAATAAGCGCCAAAGACGCCCCGATTTCGTACCCCATACCGGACATATTAAACATATATCCTTGGCCGTTTAAGCCCACCATTTGTTCGGTAGATAGGTTTGTAAGCAAGAGTGAGGCGGCAATCACCCACCCGGTAAGTCCTCTTCCAGCCAAAAAGTAGCCTTCCGAGGATGATACGTCTTTCTTGCGTGTCAGGTAATACGACAGGCCCAGCACAAGCGCCGTAAAACCTGCAAACGACGACAGCGTAAGCAACATATTCCCTCCGTAGATAATCCGTAAAAGTTCCGGCGTAAGCCGGCCCGACAAGAAACTGCAAACTGACCGATTTTCCCGCCCGGTCCTTGATTTCTGGCGGGTTAATCATTATACTTTGTAGTATATCAGGACCGATACTTTAATTGTAATGATAATCCGGCCGTTCGTCAATGGGAGGTTTTTAGATATGCTTATTTGGTTCTTATTCGGGGCAATGTGTATGGGCGTGGTACTGTTTATTTTGGCGTATTTGAAATTCGTATCGCTTAACAAGGCTGCCCAAAACGCCTGGCAAAAACTGGACAACAATATGAAGAACCGCGCGGAACTAATCCCGGTGCTGGCGTTATCGGCCGCGTCGTTTAGCGAGTTGGACCGCGAGTTTATTTATGAACTTTCCCATATGAAGGAAGCCTGCCGCACCGCGCAAACCCTGCAAGAGCGCGTAGCCAAGGAAAACGAAATCACCCAAAAATTTAAAAAGGTCTTCACCGCCGCGATGAAGCACCCCGAATTAAAGACGGACGAACACTTTTTAAAACTGCAAAAAAGTATTATTTACGCCGAAGGAAAAGTACAAAGCGCCAAAAAGAAATACAACAGCGCAGCGCGCGATTTTAACACGATTGCGGCCGTCATACCGCTTAACTTAATCGCCAAAATGTTTGAGTTTGAACCCTACGAATATTTTGACTTTGACCCCAGTTTAGACAAAGTAATGGAATAGAAAAGGCCCCGTAAAAGGGGCCTTTTTATGGATAAATTAAGCGCCGCGGTCCATTTCCAAAAGTACCTGGATGCGCTTTTCAATGGGCGGGTGCGTAGCCATTAAGCCGGAAAGAGAGCCAAACAGCCCCATACCCATCGGGCCCATAGGGCTTTCAATACACATTGCCGCCATAGAGGAGTGTTCTTGGATATCCTCTACATACGGACAAGCAGATATTTTTTTAAGCGCACTGGCCAAGGCTCGCGGGTTGCGCGTAGTCAGGGCCGCTGTGGCATCCGCCTGGTATTCGCGCGCGCGGGACACCGCCAAACGCAACAGCGGCGCAATAATATAGCCGTAAATCAGGCAGATAACACCCAGCACAAAAAACAGCAGACTTGCCTTTCCGCTCTCTTTACTTCGCCCGCGGCTTAACCCCATCCTAAAACAAATCTCACCCGCCAGCGTAAAGAACGAAATGCCCGCCACGGTAATTAACATCAGGCGGATATCGCGGTTTTCTATGTGCGCGAGTTCGTGCGCAATCACGCCCTCCAATTCCGCGCGGTCCAGTCTTTTTACAATTCCCTTGGTAAGCGCCAAGGAAGCGTGCTCCGGGTCCCGCCCGGTGGCAAAGGCGTTTAGCGCATTGTCGTTTAAAATATATATTTTGGGGGTAGGCAGGCCGCGCGTAATGCACAGGTTTTCCACCAAACGGTAGATTTCCGGCTGGTCGTAAGCCGTTACCGGGACGGCGTTTACGCTATTTAAAATAATGTGGTCGCCCGTAAAGTAGGAAACGGCCATCCACACCATTGCAAGCCCCCAGCAAATAGGCAAAACATACAGCATCAGTTGGTTGAGTTGCGCCATTTGGTCGGTGGCCTGAAATTCACTTACCGTGGCGTACGGGTCGCCCCCTATCACAAAAAAGACAAGAGCAAACACGCTCCACGTTAAGAGCGCAAACAGGACTGGAAATAACAAAACAAGCAGCACGGTGCGCCGCTTGTTTTGTTTTATAAAGTCGTAGGTGGTAGCCATTTACGGCTCCCGTTAGAATTGCACTTTTACGGGTTGGCGGGCAGCCTGTTCACCTTCCGCCAATTCAAAAAATTCCCGTTTTTCAAAGTGGAACATAGAAGCCACAATGTTGCTGGGGAACATTTCAATCTTCGTATTAAGCGCCAGTACATTGCCGTTGTAAAAGCGGCGCGCGGCCTGGATTTTGTCCTCAGTGTCGCGCAATTCGCGCTGCAATTCCATAAAGTTGGCATTGGCCTTTAAGTCCGGGTAATTTTCGGACAAGGCAAACACGGACTTTAACGCGCCCGTGAGCATATTTTCGCTTTGGGCAATTTCCTTCATATTCCCCTGCGCGGCCATAGCCATATTGCGCGCTTGGATGACCTTTTCCAAGGTGCCGCTTTCGTGCTTGGCATATCCCTTTACGGTTTCCACCAAGTTAGGGATTAAATCGTAGCGGCGTTTCATTTGCACTTCAATATCGCTCCAAGCCTCGGTGGCGCGGTTCTTTAAAAGTACAAACCCGTTATACACGCTGACGGCGTAAATTACAAATACCACCGCCAAAATAACAATAATCCAAAGTCCGTTCATTTCTGCTCCTTAATCGTCGCGTTCATCACGTTTTTGGTTATGATAGAACTGGTAGCGGGACGTTTCATACAGCCCCTTGGCAAGCGCCTTCATATGTTCAAAGCGTTGCGGCTCTTTTTTAGAGATATCTTCATTGTAATTATCTGCGGCGTATTTGTAAAGACCTTCTTTTTCACCTTGGCTGTGGTAGTAGTAGTCCCCCTGCACAAAGCCAATGGTAGCGGGCGAAACGGCCCAGCCGTAGATAAGCGCACCCGGTTCGGGCGTGGGGTCAGTCAGTACGTCGCGGCCGATAGCGCGCGTAAAGTACGGGCGGCCCAAAATACCCATTACCGTGGGCAAAATATCCACTTGGCTGGCGGTTTTGCTGATGACCTGCGGTTTTTTGACCGGGCCACCCGCAATAATCAGCGGGATTTGGTGGTTAATCAGGTTCAAGTCCACATAGCCGCGCGGCATATTTTCAGATTGCGGAGCCGCCAAACCGTGGTCGCCAAAAATAAGGAAAATCGTATTTTTGTAATAGTCCGATTTTTCCGCCAATTTAAAGAACTCGTGCAAGGCGTGGTCGGAGAAGCGCAAGGAGTTATATTCCGCCACGCTTACAAAACTGCGTTTGTGGGCCAAGTCTTCGCCGATATCTTTGACTTCAAAGCCTGCGTTGTCGTCCGGGATTGTATAGGGACGGTGATAGCCGGAGGTTTGGATAAAGGCAAAGAACGGCTTGCCGTTGTTATCCTTTTGCTCCTCGTTTAACACGCGGTTGGCTTCGCGGAACAAGTCCAAGTCCGAAATGCCCCACACGTCGTTGCGGTGTTCGTGGGCAAACTTGCCTTCCTCGTACATATGTACGTCGCCCAAGTTGTGTTCCAAAATACCGCGGATGTTACCCCAACTGGCACTTCCGCCGATGAAGTAATATTTTTCGTAATCGCGCAAGGCGTTTACCACCACGTGTTGGTCCACAATCAAGGGGTTGCGGGAACTGGTTTTGAAGGACGTTACGTCCGGGATGCTCGTAACCGTGGCAAATACGGCGCGGGCCGTAGCGGAGGTAGGCGCGTAAAAATGCGTGAACAAAATGGATTTATCCGCCAAACTCTTGATAAACGGCGTGGGGTCAATATCCGGATTGGTCATAGAAATTTTATTCCAGGCCAAGGATTCCATAAAAATAACCACCACATTGTAATCGTGCTGTTCGGCTTTGGGCTTGGCCGCCACGGTGCGCTCAAAATTAAGCGTATCTTTATCGGGGTATTGTACGCCCAAGTAGGCGGCTACGGTGTCGTAATATTCCTGCGTTTTGGTTGTGTCAAAACTATCCGCCTTTACAAAGCGGGCCGTATCAAAAATATTAAGTACCGGGTTTAACGTCAAATTGCAAATAAAGTTGTTAGTGGAGTGATAGGCGTTACTCCAACGGAGCGGATACTGGCTCAGTTGCCCAAACATTAATCCGCCCGTAACAAGCAGTCCTACAAAGAACCAGCCCAAATTGCCCTTCCAGCGGTAATTGTCGGTTTGGGCAAAGGCTTTTTTCTGCAAGCGGTTTACAAACCAAAAGCCCAAAATCCCCCATACCACCAGGCCGATAACCGCCCACACCAAGGGATATGTTTCCCAAGCCATTTGTAGGGAAATGAGGGCGTTTTCGGAATATTTAAAAATGGAGTAGTTAATGCGCATTGCAATATAGGCATAGTGCGCAAAATCGGCAAAATAGATAAGCAGAACCGCGGCTTCCAACACGGCATACAAGGCAGAAATCCCCTTGCGGATAACGCGCGCCCCGTGCCAAAAAGCGCAAACGGTCAAGTATAAGCCCAAGGGAATTGCCAACGCGCAAGCGAGGCGGGCGTCAAACTTGGCACCGATATAAAAGGTCTGCCACAGTTCGTGGTAAGACTGGGGTACAAGCGCCGCGTGAAACACAAATAAAAAGATTCCGCGGAAAAGGGTAAACACCACCCAGTTAGCCAAGATGAACCAAGCGTAAGACTTAATCCACCCCGGTACGGCGAGTTTCTTCATAATTCCTCCAAATTAGACTGCTTATATATATGATATCAAATCTGGTTCGCGCGCGGAGGGCCCAGAAATAAGGACCAAAGGGCCCGCCCTAAAAATAGGTCTTTGGGCTCTTGTGTATAAGGCGGAGATTTTTTATGCTGTACGGTAAGAGGATAAATTTTGTGCGTATTTTACACACAAGAATTTTTTATCTATACAAAAAGCCCTTTTCTTTAAATAAATAAAATGCTATGCTGGAATTTCAGACGGCAGCATTTAAATACAAGGAGGCAGCACCCTATGAGAATGATTGATGTAATTATCAAAAAACGCGGAGGCAAAGCCCTAACCCAAGAGGAATTTAACTTTGTTGCACAAGGCGCGGCAAAAGGCACCGTGCCCGATTACCAACTTTCCGCCTTCTTAATGGCCTGCTTTTTAAATCCCCTTTCCGACAAAGAAACCGCCCTTTTTACCAAGGCAATGGCCCACTCAGGCGGACGGCTTGATTTTTCTTCCACCAAACTCCCCAAGGTAGATAAACACTCCACGGGCGGCGTGGGCGACGGTATTTCTATGGCGTTGGCCCCGCTGGTGGCTTGCGGCGGCGTAGCCGTGCCGATGATGTCCGGCCGCGGTTTGGGCCACACGGGCGGTACGCTTGATAAATTGGAATCTATGAAGAATTTTGAAGTGCGCGTACCCGTCAAACTGATTTACCGCCAAATCCAAAAATTAAATGTTTGTATGTTCGGTCAAACCAAGGACCTCGCTCCGGCCGATAAAAAACTCTACTCCCTGCGCGACGCCACCGGCACCGTGGAAAGCCGCCCGCTCATCGTGGCGAGTATTCTTTCCAAAAAATACGCCGAAGGCGTGGACAGCCTGTTAATGGACGTGAAATATGGCTCCGGCGCGTTTATGCAGAAACTGGAAGACAGCCGCAAATTGGCCCGCGCGCTCGTCAGCACCGCCAAACTCTTGGGGCTTAAATGCCGCGCGCTGATTACCTATATGGACCAGCCGTTGGGCCGCGCAATCGGCAACGCCAACGAAATGCGCCAGGCAATCCAAATTTTAAAGGGCGACAAAAACCTCGCGCCCGACTTTTACGAACTCTTGATTGAAGAAGCCGCCAATATGCTCGTCATCAGCGGCAAAATCAAAGACATCAAAAAGGCCCGCGCGTTAATGGAAGAAAAGATTGAAAACGGCGAAGCCGCCGCCAAACTGCGCGAAATGGTCAAATGGCAGGGCGGAGACCCCAAAGCCGTGGACGATCCGGAAGGCTATTTCAAGGACGCCAAACTGAAAGTGGAAATCAAGGCCGATGCGGACGGATATGTACAGCATATTGACGCCAAAACCGCCGGTATGGCGGGCGTGCTGCTTGGCGCCGGGCGCAACACGATGGAAGACGTGATTGACTACGGTGCGGGCATTTGGCTCTCCAAAAAATCGGGCGACGCCGTCAAAAAAGGCGACGTAATTGCCACGCTCTACGCGTCCGACAAGAAACGCTTGGAAGACGGCGCCGAACTCTTTAAGAAAGCGCTCAAAACGGGCAAAAAGAAACCGGCCGCCTATAAAATCATCAAAGAAGTTATCAAATAAGTTACAAACGCTTAATGAAACGCCCCGGACTTTCCAACGCCCGGGGTTTTTTTATTGTCTAAACAGTTTTTTCGCCGGATGTAAACAAATTACTCCGCGGAGGTATCGGGGGCTTTTTCCTTTTTTTTGAAAATGCCAAACAGGCCGCCAAGGCCTTTTTTTACGGAACGGCTTGCAAAGTTGTTGCCAATGCCTTGCGTAACCAGCGACGACACCGACCCCAGCATACTCATACTGCCCTTGGGGTCATCCACAGTGCCGCCAATGTTCAGTTTCAGCGGCATAATGCCGTCCACCTCGTGTTTACCTGGGGCGGCTTGTACCGTCATATCAATTTTACCGCTGTTAAAATCGGTCGTGCCGTTTAAACTAAACGATACCATATCGGACACAAAACTCCCGTCCTTTACGGCAGCCGTTCCCTTGGTGAAGGTTACGTCGGTAGCAAATTTGTCAAACGCCATACGGCCTTCTATTTTCTGCTGGGTTTTGGGCACGCGGATTTGCATTGGCTGTCCGTCGGGCCCGGTAACGGTTTGCAGAACCGTGTCTTCCTCTTTATCGTTCGTGCTGACGGCGGAAACCAACCCGCTGCCGATACCGTTTAACACGGAAAATACATTTAGCGAATTAAACACTTTTCCCACGATATTGACGGACATAAACAGCACCTTAGTTAAGGCGTTGGCGTCGGTCAGTTTGTATAAATCCTTAATCTCGCCATTTCCCATAGACAAATTGAGTTCGCCGTGCGCGCGCTTCATATCCGGGGTGAGGTTGCTCAAATCCGCTTTGAGCAAAATCTGCTGGCCCGAAATATACGGCGCGTCCAGCGCGTCTATTTGTATCCGGCTGGTAACCTTGGCGGGTGGCAGGGGCCACGCGCTGGGCTGATTTTTATCCGTCGGATCGTTTTTTTCGGCCGGGGCCGTTTGCGTACTTTCCGGCAACGGCGGCAAAATTAAATTCTTGGCTAGTGCATTTAGCGTAATGAACAAATCCTTGGGCGATTGGTTCCAAGTTGCGTCCACGGAAAAGGGCTCCTTGTTGAGCAGGCCCGACACCGTAACGCTGGAAACCGCCGTTTTAAAGTCCATAGTACCCTGGGCCGCTATATCTAGCGCGCCCTCCTCCAAGCGGCCTGCGTAGCCAACATTTGCACCCATATCGGCGGCTTTAAGGCTGGCCTGCCAGTCCTGCTGGGTCAAATGCGCCGTACCGCTGGCGGTTCCGGCGGCTTGATACTCCTCTGCCAGTTGGGGCAGTTGGGTCAAAAGGTCCTTAAAATCCAGTTGCCAATCGGCCTGCGCCTCGTACTTTAAGGCCGCGCTGTAATCCACGCCACCCTTGGCCGACAGTTTCGCACCGCCAAGAGACAAAACCGCTTGGTTGACGGTCAGTTTTTTATCGGGCAAATTGACCAACAGATCCGTTTTAAAGTTCACTTGCGAAACCGCAAAAGCGGGTTCTTCCGGCGCGATATTTTTCAAGGTTTCCGTGGTCAGGTTTTCCAGCGTAACGCCTAACTTTATGTGCGGGGCGGTAAAATCCTGCGCTTGGAAATTTATCCGGGCCTTGGCCCCATTGTACGAAAGTAAAAAGTTGGGCATTTGCACCTGAGCACGGGCCAAATCTCCCCCCGCCAAATTAAGACGCACATTAAACGACACGGGAAACTCGTACTGCTTTTCCCCCTCTTGGTAGAATCCGTCCGCCACAAAGCCGAGGTTAATCAAATTCCGCACCACCAGCCGCTTACCCTGCAAGGTAATATTTTTTAGCGCGGCCTGGATATGGCTTTGCTCATCCGCATAAAATACATTGATATTTTTTAAGGATAAATTTGTTAAGGTCAAATACGGCAGGGAAAGCGTATCCGTTTGCGAGGGTTCACTTTCTGTGGGGGCTTCGCCGGACGACAAATCCGCCCAGTTAAACTGCCCATTCGCACCGCGGCGCAAATAGGCGTCCAAACCGCTAACAATAAGCGATTTTAACTTAATATGCCCGTGGATTAAATGGATAAGGGACACCCGCACGCGCAAGCGGTCCACCGATAAAAAGGTGCCTTTTGTAAATCCCCCGGCTTCGGACAAGGCAAACTTATCGGCCTTTACGCCCATAAAACTGGCGGACATTTTTTCCAAACGCACCTCGCGCCCGGTGGCCGCCTGCACCTTTTGCACGGTGTAATTTTTCATCCACTCGCTTGACGATACCCACCGCAAAGTGAGGTCCGCCCCAAAAAATAAAATCAGCACGCACACCGCCACCGCGGTCAACCGGCGCCAAACCTTATTTGTCATTTTTACCCCTCATACTATATTTACATCCGCAATAATCCTGCTTGTATAATTGTAATTCCTTTATGAGCGCTTGGCGCAACTCCTCCAACCCGTTTTTGCGCCAATTGATAGCCACGTATGGCTTGCCTACCGCGTACCACGCACGGCGGGCGGCCTCGTTTACTTGGTCCAAATTTTTATAGCGGGATACCCCCAATACCGAAGTTAGCGCAGTAAATTTGTGTTCCAAGGCGTACTCCTGCGCCCTTTTTAAGCGCATATAAAAGCAGGCTGAACACCGCTTGCCGCGCTCGGGTTCGTTTTCCAGCCCGGCTACGGCTTTATCCCACTCTTCGGGTTCGTAGGGAAGTTCCACAAATTTCAAACCAAAATGTTCGCACACGCGCTTCTGTTCGTCGCGCCGCTTTTCGTACTCGGTAGACGGATAGATATTCGGGTTATAAAACAAAACGGTGGCATCTACGCCCTCATCCGCTAATTTTTTGATAGCCGCGCACGAACAAGGCGCGCAGCAGGAAAGCACAAGCAATTTAGGAAAATACATATATATTAATTTTACCAAAATAGGAGCCTGAACCCTATGATAAAAAACAGCCCTGGTATTATACCCAGGGCTGTTTTTCGTTTAATATTTAGGTCAACACTATTAGTCGTGGGGCTGAACAACCATACAAGTCTGCTCACAGAACCCATACCCGCTACACGCTCTCGCAGGTTCAGTGGAACAGGCATATTTAATAAAATAGGCATCGGTTACGTTGCAGTTCACCCATTTTCCGCTGGAATCTTGGTAAGGTTTGCAACCAGTCGGAGTGCTGCCACCCGTTAAATATTCATAATAAATGGCGTTCGTATTCTCGCCAGACAAACAAGCCTCTTCGGCATCACCATAACTTTCATAGGTATCACTTGTCATAGGAGGATATCCGCCGGATATTCTTTCCACACATTTAAAATAATGACTGGTATCATTATCGCAATTTACATTGCACTTGCAATTCTCGTCATCCCACTCATAGGTTCCGTCATATAAATGCATCAGCATCCCACCTGCTGCACTACTACACTGTTTTAAAGCCTTACCAGAACATTTTGTATAGGTAGCGGTATTATTCAAACGGGCTTCGCATACGCATTTTTGCGACGACTCATCCCAAACCTTTCCATCGGGGCAGTTCTGTTGATTACACTCCGCCACCGTTTTACTGCAAGTGCCCCATTCGCCCTTATCCCACTCCCCGGTAGCCGCGTTACAGGTTACCGTGCGCGTTTGCGTTCCGCAACTGTTGCAGGTTTGGCTGGATTCCGGTTGCTTTCCCGTGCACTCACAGGTGTCCGCAATAGAGCAGGCGCTCCAACCGCTCC
>NZ_DJOA01000049.1:0-10348 GCF_002437085.1 Candidatus Avelusimicrobium stercoris
AAACGAGTCAAGCCTTTTTTGGGCCCAGACGAAAAAACTCTTTTATACGGCCCTTTTAGGGCCTTTAACGACCAATCAAAAAAACGACGCAGAGCCATACTTTGTTTGTCTTCCCCGAAAGTAGCCGGCGCGGAGCGCTCGGGGATGACAGCAAAAAGAAATACAACAAAGTCGTTATAAAAATAAAAGTCATCCTGAATTGCCACCCTTACCGCTAGGCGGCACCCCGTAAAGTTTTTGTACGGGGTCCATTAATAGGGTTCAGGATCTACCGATTGTGTTGTTAGTTTTTTCTGTTGTTTTTAACAACCCATAAGGTAGATTCTGAAACAAGTTCAGAATGACCTCTTTTTTCATAAAGTCGTCATTCCCGAAGTTAGCCGGCGCGGAGCGCTCGGGAATCTGTTGCTTGTCGTGCCGTCATCCTGGAAAGTCGTAGTCCAGGATCTGTCGTTATTAAAAGATTCCCAAACCCTAGCACTCCGCCCACCACCCGGGATGACTTAATAGGCAAGCAACAATTACCTCTTTCCCTTTATTAAAAAAGTAACACCGCCGCATAAATTTGTAAAATAAGGGCAAATCCCTTGGGGGAACCTTATATGAAAGAAAAAATTATTTGCGTATCCACGCCAACCGCGCGCACCTATTACAAAGCCACCCCGCTGGCCAAAGAATTTTTGGATAAAGAACAAAACATCATCAACACCGCCGGCACCTTGCCCGACGGCGAAGTAACGGAACTGGCTGTATCGTCCGCAACCGTAAAGCATTTGGCCGGGGGCAAATTAAATGGCAAGTTTGAAGTTATCAACCTGACCGACAACTCCGTTACGTTTACCGAAGAATATAAGGACGGGCAACTCGTCAGCATTACGGAGCGCACGCACGCGCTGGCCGCCGGAAAACCCAAGGAAGAAAAACCGCACCACCACTATCCCGGCACGGTGCTGAAAACCAGCAAAGGAGCGAACTCCTTTTATATTAATGGCAAAGAGGTGGCCGAGGAAACCTTGTCCTCCAACGGCGCCACGCTGGAAATTTTAGGTACTATCCCCGACGGTGAAGTAAAAGAATTTAACGAAAACGGCCAAGTAAAAACCGAAGCGCATTACAAAAATAACAAACTCCACGGCCTTTTGACCCGCTACGAGGATGACGGCCGTCTGAGTTCGCGCGAGGAATATATTAACGGGATTTTACAAGGCCCGGCCGAATATTTCACCCCCATAAAAAACGATATGCTCCACACACGCTGCTCATACAAAAATTCCCAACTGGAAGGCGAGCGCACCGTTACGCAAAACGACGGCACCGTGCGCGAACGGGAAGCCTTTGTGCGCGGACACATTGAGGGCGCAAAAGAAACTTTTTACGCAAACGGCAACAAAGAAAGCGTAGAAAATTACACCGACGGGAAATTGAACGGCGAACGCTTGCTCTATTTCCCCTCCGGCGCGCTTTGGTACCGCGAGCATTACACTAACAACCGCTTGGACGGCGAACGCTTCGGCTATTTTGCCGACGGGAAAGTAAGATTAGAGGAATTTTACACCGACGGACTTTTGGAAGGCCGCCGCAATATTTACGCCGAAAACGGCGAACTTTTAACCACCGAGGAATACCACTGGGGTTCCTTGGTTCACAATACGGAGCGCAAACTAAAATGAAAATCACCCGCTTTTGCCCGGCCAAAGTAAATTTATTTTTGGAGGTTACCGGCAAACTTCCCAATGGCTACCACGAACTGGCCACGCTGTTTGCCAAAATTAATATCGGCGATACCTTAACGCTGGAAGCAGAACCCGCCGAAAAAACAAATATTTCGCTAACGCTGACGGGCCCGGTAGGCTCGTTGTTGCGCGCGGACGAAAGCAACCTTGTGTGGCGCGCCGCACAAGCCTTTTTAACGCATTACCAGTTAAACGCCAAAATCAAAATGACGCTTGATAAACACACCCCTACTGGGGCGGGGCTTGGCGGGGGCTCGTCCGATGCGGCGGGTGTACTGCTCGCCTTGTGCGAAATTTTTAAAAAGGATAAAAACGAACTCTTGGGCGTTGCCGCCAAACTGGGCGCAGACGTGCCGCTTTTTATGTACGAGGATACCTTTTTAAAGGGCGAGGGCATCGGCGAGAAATTAACCCCCGTTCCCGCGGGGGGCAAACTGCCCTTTTTGGTATTGGCCTACCCCAATACTATTGTGCCCACGAAGGGCGTTTTTGCGCGTCTGAAACTTCCACAAAAAAAAGAAATATTGACAAATGTTTCAAAATTAAGTAAATTAATAACATACATTAGATGTGCAAGTCCTTTGACCCTTTGGAAAGATTGTTTATTTAATCGGTTAGAGGAGTGCGTTGTTCCTTTTACAAACTCTGTACGAAATGTGCTGCTTGATTTGAGAAAAACAAATACAGATGCAATTTTGATGTCCGGTTCCGGCTCCACGGTTTTTGCTTTAGTTGAAACTGAAAAGGATGCAAAAAATTTGGTTAGCAAAATACAAAATAAGGAACGGATAGTTTTCTTTACGACATTTCATAGGAGTTTAAAAGATGAAAATAACGGAAGTCAGAATACATCTGATGGGAGAGGATCGCTTAAAGGCGTTTGCAAGTGTAACGTTTGACGATTCTTTCGTAGTTCGTAATATGAAAATTGTAGAAGGGACAAAAGGCGTGTTTCTTTGTATGCCTTCCCGGAAATTACCCGATGGAACCCACAAGGATATGGTTCACCCCATTAACCAAGAGTTTCGGGAATACTTGGAAGAAAATATATTGAAAGCCTACGAGGAAGAACTAAAAAACCAATCCGTAGGAAAAGCACAAGCCGAAAGTTCGGACTACAATAAAGACGTACAATAGGGTTCAGCACAGATTTTCCGTTATTCATCTCGCTTAAGCTGTGATGAAACAATTTACTTCCGGATGGTGAAATGGTATCACTACTGGTTTTGGTCCAGTCATTCTAGGTTCGAGTCCTAGTCCGGAAACTTTACAACCCCCGGGTAACCGGGGGTTTTTTATTGGATAAAATATTATTTTTCTACGCGTAAGCGCGACTGAGGCAAAAAGGTTTTCTCCACATCTTGGCCGACGGACACGCCAAACGGCATTTGCGCCAATAGTTTCCACGTTTTAGGGATATTAAAGGCCTGCTGTACAGCCTCATCCACCAGCGGATTATAATGCTGTAAACTCGCCCCAATTCCCGCCTGCGCAAGCGCCGCTTTTGAAGTATCTTAAAAAAATCCTGTACTGTTCCCATATTTTCCCCCCTTTTTATGAGGATAGCGTTTGATACGCCCCTTGTCAAAGCCGTATTTGGGTTAGAAAGACAACGCGGCAAAAAGATTGTTATAATAAAAAGGTCGCACGCAAGCCGCAAGGCCTGCAACAATTTAATTCTGTTTTTGGAACCAGGTGCAGAACCTGGTGCGCTGGCGAAAAACCGTCGGCACAAGTCTAGTCCAAAAGCAGTCGTTTTTAGGCACAACATATCTCAACTGATCCTTTGGATATGCTGTGCCGAGTGTTTATTGCCATCTTCGGATGGCAATAAACCACGGCTGTTTCTGTTTGGGTTACTAGACTTGGCTCAACGGAAGCAGCCGTTTTTAATGGCCTTTTTCCAAAAACAGGTAAGGAGAATATATGGAAAAAGGTTTTACATTAATAGAATTATTAGTAGTAGTGTTGATTATCGGCATTTTAGCCGCCGTCGCCCTGCCACAATATGAAATCGCCGTTGCCAAGGCACGGGCAACCGAAGGAATTACCGTTCTAAAAGCCATAACAGATGCACAAGAAGTTTTTCATTTAGCAAATGGGCACTATACCAACGATTTGCAAGATTTGGATATTTCGGTAGAGGATTCTTCTGTTTGGCATTTTTCGTGTAAAGAACAACGCACTTGCTTTGCCACCCCAAAACGAACAAACTTACCCGACTTTATTGAGTTTCATATGGTACAAGTCCCTGCTGGAAACCCAATAACACAATCGGGGAAACATTGGTGCCGCGCACACGAAACTAATCGTATCGGACAGCGTATTTGTAAAACATATGGGCAGGCTGACCCCACAATGGACGGAACTTATTTTCTCCTCAATTAACATACCAATCCCCCGGGGTAACCGGGGGATTTATTTTATCTGTTTGCGTCCGTAATTAATTGCTTGATTTTATCGTTAAAGGCCGTTTGGTCCAACAATTTTTCAAGCGTAAGGGGCATACGGTAACGCCAATAATGGCGCGGATTAGCGGGCACGTTAATACGCTCCGCTTCCGGGTCCGGCGCGCGCAGGGCTTCGTCCATAGCCGCCCAATCCTGGTACGAAATCAAGGCCAACATAGACGGACTATTTAAATGGAGCCGCACAATTTCCTCCGCCGTTTTCCCGTCCAGTTCCGCGGGGGCTTCGCCCGTTTTTCCCAACACCTCACGCCAAAAGCGCGCGGTATTTTCCGGGTTTTCCTTCCACCAGCCGCGCAGTACAGACATATCGTGCGTGGACGGCGTCGCCACCGACAGATACGGGTATTTTTTCGTATCGGCAAAGGTTTCGCCCAACCGCTTGGGCATACGCTCAATTTCCAAGGATAAAATTTGCAACTTGTTTAATACCTCTGGCACGCAGGCGGGAATCATCCCCAAGTCCTCCGCGCAGCATAGCATACGCGTGGCTTGTGTAATGGCCGGAAGTTTCTGCATCGCCTCGTGCTTCCAAAACTCGTTGTGGCGGTGGAAGAAATACTCGTTATACAACCGTGTAAAGGCCTGCTGTTCTCCCGCGGGCAAGGCGCGGTAGGCCTCGCTTGTCGGCGCGGAAATACGCGGGTGAAATTTGGACGGGTCCTTATGGTCCGGCACAAAAAGCACATTGTCCGCCAAGGCAAAAAGGCCTTCTTTTATCCGCAGGGCTTTTTCGTCCGTTTGGTTTGCAAAGGCCTGCTCCGTTTGGCGTTGGGTAGCATAAGCGGGCTTTAATTGGTAGGTTGCGTCAACTTGCATATCTAAATATTTTTTAGATACTTTTTCCGCCAAACCGCCAAACACTTCGCGCACCGTTTCCGCCGTAATGTGCGGGCGGGTAAATGAAGTATCAAACGGCAGGCCATACCCCTTTATTTCGTCCGCACTCATCGGCAACGCGGGCGAAAACTGGCCCAAAAGCCCCTGCACTGCGTGCAACGGGATTTGCCAAATGCGGAAGAAACCCAACACGTGGTCAATGCGGTATGCGTCAAAATATTGCGCCATATGGGCGAGGCGGCGCGTCCACCAGCGGTAGCCGTTTTGCGCCATTGCTTCCCAGTTGTAAGTAGGGAAACCCCAGTTTTGCCCGGTGGCGGAAAAATCATCCGGCGGAGCCCCGGCCTGCGCGTTTAGGTGGAAGAGTTGCGGCTCCGTCCACGCTTCGGCGCTGTTGGGAGAAATACCTATCGGAATATCCCCCTTTAAAATAAGCCCTTTTTGGCGGGCATACCGCACCGCTCCGGTCAGTTGGCAATGGAGCAAAAATTGCACATAATACCAAAAGCACACCGTGCCGTATTCCTTGGCGCCGGGTTTGCAAAAGGCCACCAACGCATCATACGAAAATCGGGCGTATTTCCCCCACTTGGAAAAATCCGCCGTTTTATAATGGTCCCGCAAGGTGCAAAACATTGCATACGCGGGCAGCCAATGCGTATTTTGCGCAAAAAATCGGCGGAACTGCGGCGTAGATAAAATTGTTTTTCCCTCGTTTAAAAAAGCCCGTTTTAAATATTCCAGTTTTAATTGCAGGGCTTTTTCGTAATTCACCTGCGGCAGTTCATTTATTTTTTTGCGTTCCTTTTCCAGCGATTTATTTCCGCCGGGCAACAGGCGCACATCTGCATACAACGGGTGAAACGCATACACGCTGACAGCGTTATACGGGTAAGAATCCTGCCAAGTGTGCGTAAGCGTGGTATCGTTAATAGGCAAAATTTGAATTACCTTTTGCCCCGTTTTCTGCGCCCAATCCGCCAATTTTTTTAAGTCGCCGAAATCGCCCACGCCGCAGCCGGTTTCGCTGCGCAAGGAAAACACGGGGATAACCACCCCCGCCGCCCGTACCGGGGCTTCCCCCGTAAAACAGGGGCGTAAATCTTGCCGTGCAAAGACTTCGCCGTCCTTTAACGAAGGATTATCCAAGGTGCGGTTAAAGCCGTCCTCCCACAACACCGCGCCGTTATGCTTTACAATAAACTTATATTCCGCCGGAAAAGTTTGCTCTTCGGCGTTTAGTGTTATCCCCCACTCGTTTAATTGCGTGCGCGTTAAGGGCAGGGCTTTATCCGGGTTCCAGTTGCCCAGTTGCGCCGTACTGCCGCAGAGGTACAAATCGCCGTTGCACGGGGACTGAACACGCAGTAAAAGCGTGCGTTTAAAAAGCGGCAAGGGCGTTTTCTCAACCGTCTGCGGGCGGAAGACTTCCGTTACCGCGGACGAATACAAATGCGCCTGTGCGGGCAATTCGCGCCAAGAGTCGTTTAAATAATAGGCCGAAGTCTGCGGCGAAACGGATAACGTCCGCTCCACCTTTTGCCACTCGCGGCGGACGGTTTTATCCCCCCGGCGCACCTCGTAATGGTACGCCATTACGGCGGGTTGTTTAAAAAGGAGCAAAATACTTCCCGTCCAAATTTTGCCGTCCTGCGTGGATAGCGGGATATTTATTTTGCGTTCGTTCGCGCCTGCGTGGGCACGGTACAACACGGCGTGGAGCGTTTCGCCCCACACCGTGTTATAAGACAAACGAAAGAAAATCTTCATAAGTTACTCCTGCGTTTGGCGGTCGTGCACACGCAAGGTAAACACCGCCGCGATGAATAAAAAGAGCCCGCCCACGCCCACGGCGGCAATCGCACTGCCACCCAAAACGTGCTTCATAAACGGGCCGAAGAAGAGGTTTACGCAAATCTGCGGAATCACGATAAAAAAGTTAAACACGCCCATATAAAACCCCATTTTGTCCGCCGGGAGCGCGTTGGAAAGCATTGCATACGGCATAGATAAAATACTGCTCCACGCAATACCGATGCACACCATCGGGAAAATAAGTCCCAGTTGCGTAAACTGTACCCCCACCAGCGTAAGCCCCAGGGCACCTAGGCCCAAGCCGCCCACCGTCAAGCAGGCAATGTGTATGGCCTTGGCGGAAAACTTGGTTGTCAGCCACAGCAAGGCGAACGCAAACACAAACGCCACACCGTTATAAATACCAAAGCAGGAACTGCCCCAGTTGGCGGCGGTTTCGTAAGCGGCCGTACCGGGCGCGGCGTGGAATACGCCCGAAGCGATACCCGGCGTAAAATACACCCACATTACCATAAAGGCCGCCCAGGTAAAAAACTGCACCACGGCCAAGCGGCGCATCGTAACGGGCATTGTGATAAACGCGCGGAACATTTCCCGCACGGTTTTAAACGGATTAAACGCTTGTTTTTTGAGGTTGTTAAATTCTTCCATATCGGCTGGCGGATATTCAGGCGTCGTTTTAATCGTAGCCAAAATCGCCACAATCAGCACCACGGCACCGATGTAAAAAGAATATTTAACCGTATTGGGAATATGCCCCAAGGGTGCTTCTGTACTTACGCCGCAAGCCGTTAAAATCTGCGGCAGAAAAGAGGCTATTACCGCCCCCGCGCCAATCATTACGCTCTGCATTGCATAACCCGTTTTGCGCTGGCCTTCCGGCAAGATATCACCCACAAACGCGCGGAACGGCTCCATACTCACATTGACCGATGTATCCAAAATCCACAACGCAATAACCGCCATCCAAATAGCCGAAGCCTGCGGCATTAAAAACAGCGCAAACATAGAGAAAATAGCCCCACCCAAAAAGTATGGGCGGCGGCGGCCCAAGCGGCACCAAGTGCGGTCGCTAAAATATCCCACCAGCGGCTGAACGAGCAGCCCGGTAACCGGGGCGGCCAACCACAGCATAGGGATTTGGTCCTCACTAGCGCCCAAACGCGAATAAATAGCGCTCATATTTCCCATTTGCAGGGCCCAGCCGAATTGGATTCCAAAGAAACCCAGGCACATAAACATTATTTGCAGAAAAGTTTTAGACGGTCTTTCCGTGGACATAATTCCTCCCGTAAAAATGGCATACTGCTTTTTTTATTATAACACTATTTTTCCCGTTCGCGTAGGAAAAACAATTTGCTACAACTATTTATAGGCAAAAATCTTTCGCGCCGTCAAAAAGTTTGATATTATATTGTATATGGAAAACGAGTCGCTTGACAGCGTAAATGAATATTTTAAGCATTTGGGCAAAATCACCCAAGAACTGGACCGGGACGAAATGAACCGGTTGTGGAAACTCGCCAAACAAGGCGACAAAGATGCTAAAAATAAAATTATGGAAATGAATTTGCGGTTGGTTATTCCGACGGCAAAGCGTTTCCAGCGCCCGGGTATGGACCTGATGGACTTAATTGAAGAAGGCAACCTGGGGCTTTTGCAAGCGATTGATAAATTTGAACCCGAAAAGGGTTACCGTTTTTCCACCTATGCCGTGTATTGGATTGAACAATACATCCGAAAATATATTGAGGAACAGTCCGGCTCTATCAAAATTCCGTCGCACGCTTGGGGAAATTTGAAAAAATGGTTCCGCGCGTGGAACGAATTAAAGGAAGCCAACGGACGCGATCCGTCCCTAAACGAAATGGCCGCGGAACTCAATTTGACCGCCCGGCAAGTAAAGTCCATTATGGACACGTTAAACGCCGCCAAGGGCGTGGATTCGCTTACGACCCTTATCCACGACGAGGACGAAACCACTCTGGAAGACTTAATCAGCGACGACGGCAAGGGCAATCCGCACGATGTGTTTTTGAAGAACGAAAACCAAAACAGCATCAAAAAAAGTATGGAGGATTTAAACGACCGCGACCGCCAAGTGCTTATTATGCGCTATGGATTGGATGACAACGAGCCCAAGACGTTGGGCGAAGTGGCGGAAATTTTGGGCTTGTCGCGCGAGCGGGTGCGCCAAATTGAAGAGCGCGCCGTAAACACCCTGCGCAAGGAAGCGTACAAAGCGGGCATTTTGGAACCCTCTACATTAGATTTACGCACGCGCAAACTGCATACGGCAATGCAACCGCGCTTAAAAACCAACATTTTGGGCCAAACGATAGACAAAAGTTCGTTAGCCAAACTGTTAAAACAGCGCGCCGCGCTGCTTGCCCAGCAAAAGGCAAACGAAGACAAAAAGTCTGCTGCCAAAAAGGCGGATAAAAAATCATCCGCTAAAAAAAGTACGGCAAAAACGACTGCTAAAAAAGCGTCCACGAAAAAAACTGCGTCCAAAGTATCCGCTAAAAAGGCCGTGGCAAAAGGAAAGGCCTCTGCCAAAGGTACACCCGCGGCAAAGGCTAAAAAGGCCGCTAAACGCGGTAAAAAACCCACTAAATAACTGTTTTACGCCCCCGTAGCTCAATTGGATAGAGCGGCTCCGTCCTAAGGAGAAGGTTGCGAGTTCAACTCCCGCCGGGGGTAGTTGTATTTACAAGGGCTTTCTAGCAATACAAACGGCTAAAAAGCCCTTTTTTATCGTCGTAAAACCGTAATTGTAATAAACAGAAATAACGGACCTGTAAAGCAGTAGAGTTGTCAGCAAAATGTCAGCATAAATCTCCGCCTTTGCGCCATTTCGTTGCTGGACATCACCTATTCAAATAAAGATTTCTTTACATAATCACACAAATAAGCAGTGCCTACACATTGAAAATTTTGGTTTGCCGAGTGCGGAAGCGGAGCCCAAAAAATCATTTTGGAATTAGTAGGCTCACAACTTGTTTGAGTAGAATTTTTAGGCGGGCAATAAAGCACTAAAAGCCGGCCCTCCAAATTATTATTTCCGTCCAAATTCCAGTTTGGGCATCTCCAAGCCGTTCCAGAACCGGATGCCGAGGGTACACAGTTGGGAAAGGAAATATCTAAGGCTTCCGGGTCTTTGGAATAAGTTCCATTGGCTAAATAATAAACTTCGGCGGCTTTTTTATAAGTAGAAATTTGTTGGATAAGTTCGCTTACGCGGGATTTTTCTACGGCTTTGGTGTATTGCGGCAGGGCGACGGCGGATAAAATGCCTATAATAAGCACAACTACTAAAAGTTCAATAAGTGTAAAACCTCCCGCCGCCGTGCGGCCAACATCAATAAATCCTTTCATTTTTTTCTCCTTGTTAAGGCCTTTATATTTGAGCAAAACGGCCTTTTATACGCGTTTTTATACACCAGGCACATCCGGGTACGTCCACCGCGATTTATAACTACTGCTCACAAT
>NZ_DJOA01000021.1:0-28214 GCF_002437085.1 Candidatus Avelusimicrobium stercoris
GCCTTTTATACGCGTTTTTATACAGCGGATACATCCGGGTACGGTAAGCGTGATCTCTCTCTAATTTATCAAAAAAAAACGAGTCAAGCCCTTTACAACAAACAGCCAAAAAGGCAACGGCACAATCGGTAGATCCTGAAACAAGTTCAGGATGACCACCATTTTAATAAAGTCATCATTCCCGAAAGTTGTAGTCGGGAATGACGGCAACAACAAACGACAGATCCCGTATAAAGACACTACGGGATGACGGCGAAAAGCGATACCACAAGGCCGTTATAAAAATTGGAGGTCATTCTGAACTGGCGGCCCGCCGGGTTTTCAGAATCTACATCTTGGGTAGTTAGGCATTTGTCGTCATCCTGGAAAGTCGTACTCCAGGATCTGTTGTTATAAAACAAGGAATAGATTCTGGACAGAAACCTTCCAGAATGACTTTATTAAATAACGACACCCACAAAACAGGCCGGGGGTATAAAAAATACACCCGGCCTATTATAAGCAACACCTTTATCAACACAACGCGCGGCTAAATGCTAACAAGTCCCCGCGCAAATACATATACTGCCGTCAGGGCAAAGAGCACCAAAAGCGTACAAACCGCTTTTTCACCCCGCGTAAAAATATTGCCGTCGTCTTGCTGTTGGCACCGCGCCCAAATAAATACGGGAATCCCCAGCGCGAGAAAAATCACCGCAAGGAACAAATATTTAAGCCCCGCCGCATACACCAGCCACAAGCCGTAAAACGTCCCCAAAGAGGCTGTAAACAGCGCCCCCGCACGGCCCGTTTTGCTGATTTGGGCATATTCGCCGTCCTCGGTCATCTTCCACAGATAGGCCGTACTCGCCAAATACGCGGGCAGCACCATTACGCTGGTAATAGAGAGCATCGTGTTCCACGCATCGCTTGCAAAATACACCAGCAAAATCGCCACCTGCATTAAGGCGCTTGTAACCCATAGCGACACAGACGGCGCCCCGTTTTTATTCTGCCGGGCAAACTGCTTTGGAAAAGTGCCGTTTTCCGCCGCCGCGGCCGGGATTTCGGCGCAAATCATCGTCCAGGCCAACCAACTGGAAAGCACGGCCAAAAGCAGCCCGATGTTCATCATCCACGCGCCCCACGGGCCGACCACCTTTTCCAGCACGCCCGCCGTAGAGGGGTTGGCAATCGTCGCCAGTTCCTCTTGCGATAAAAAACCGAACGGAAGCACCGAAAGCCCCACATAAATCACCAAGCACCCCAAAAAGCCTAAAAAGGTGGCCTTACTGACCGCCGCCTGACTTTTGGCCCGCCCGGATAGGACAACTGCGCCCTCTATGCCGATAAACGCCCAGAGGGTTACCAGCATTGTGCTTTTTAACTGCGCGCCCAAAGAGCCCAAGGTTTTTCCGCCTTCCGCCATATGGCCCCAAAAGTTAAAATCAAATTTATCCAAATGGAACACAAAAAGCATTATCAGGCAAAACAGCAATATCGGCACCAATTTGCCCACCGTACCGATGACGTTTAAAATAGCGGCTTGGCGCACTCCGCGCAGCACCACGCAGTTAAACACCCATATCAGCACCGACCCGCACACAATGGAAAGCAGATTATTTCCGCCCGCAAAATACGGGGGGAAAAAGTAATTTAGTGCGTCCATTGTAATCACGGCAAAGCCCACATTGCCGAAGATTTGGCACAGCCAATAGCCCCAGCCGATTGTAAAGCCCACATACCGCCCAAACCCTTCCCGGGCGTACATATACACGCCGGAGGTCAAATCCGGCTTTACGCGCGACAAAATGCTAAATGTATTGGCGATAAAGTACATTCCGATACCCGTTATCAGCCACGCAATCAGCACTGCGCCCGCGCTGGCCCCGGAGGCCATATTTTGGGGGAGGGAAAAAACGCCTCCCCCGACCATTGAACTGATGACAATACAAGCCAGCCCGATAACCCCCAACTTGCCGGCGGTTTGTTTGTTTTCTCCCATATATCCCCCAAAACCGTTATCGGTTTATTTTACGTTTACAGGTTCTGCAAACTTAAAGTTCAAAAAACCCATTACCGTTAAGCAATACGCAAACGGCTGGGTGATATTCACAAAGTTGTGCCAAATTTGGAACTCGCTGTGCTTTTCCACACCGCGGATTTCCAACTCGTGCCGCAAGGATTTATTAAGCCACATATGCGCGTGGCCTTCGGCAATTTCGTTATCAATGGGCGTATCAAAATACTCCACATATTCAGCCGCCCAGCCGCCTACCAAATTGCCCTTTTTGTCCTTACCCCAGCACACGCCCACACCCGTGGCAATGGCCTTGTGGTCTTCTATGCGCGCACCGTTTCCGGCCATAATCACTTCCAGCACCGCACCGTGCTTAAAGTTTTTTGCCACCTTATCTACGGGCAAAATATTGCCGTAGAGTTCCTTAGGCAAAACCGACGTATAAGGCACTACGTTAAAGTTTTCTATTTTGGCCTGCAAGAGGGCCGAATCGTAGCAAAAGGTTTCAAACGGCTGGGGCGGAATACCGTCCGCCGCCTGCCCGGCTCCGCCGGAAATAAACGCCAAGGTTGGATAACGCGTCCCCAATACTAAATTATTTTCCATATATATCTCCTGTATTTTTAATTTACCCCACTACAACATTATGGTTGTACGCAACCCGGCCACCGTTACGAACTCCTTGTCCGGGTTGGAAGCGGCCCGCGGATAAAACTGCATATCCGGCGTAACCGTTATAAATTTGCCAATGCCCCATACCCATTGGGCTTCCAAGACTACCTCACCCGAGCGCATATAGGGGGGATAATCCATCCCCTTTTTGCTCAGGCGGTTATACGCGGCGCCGATGATAATGGCGTCCTGCTCGTTGCGTTCCAACGGGTTTAACCACGCGGCCCCCGTAGCGTACGAAAGTTTGACGGGCACAGCCCCGCCGGACGAGCCGTTAGCCCGCCCAAAGAACGCTAATTTTTCGCCCATATTCTGCTGCATATTTACGGACCAGCCGTTTACGTTTTCTTCTTGCCCCGCCACAGACGGCTGGTAATAATACAGCACGCCGTACTGGCCGGGATTACCTGCAAACTCCGGCGCCCATTGGACCGAGCCAAACCCGGTATAAGCCCCGCGGAAGGCGTCCTTTACGCGCAGTTGCGCACCGGAAATATTGGTAGCGTCCTGATACCCCGCGCTGACCGTCCACGCGCCCCGTTGCGCCTGCACATACGCCCCCAGCGAGGCCGACGGATACGCGGACGACGCGTTTTGCGCCAAGGAATAGTTCATCAGCGCGGTTTGCTGGTTTGAAATATATTCCGTGCCGTCAAAGTTATACAGCGGGAACTGCCCCAGCGTAACCGACAGCCAATCCAGTTCCCCGGGCAAGGTGTGCGTATAAGTAAGTTGCGAGAAGATTTCCTGATTTGCCGAATAATCGTTAAACGCTACGGCGGTCTTCACCCGGTTTTGCACTGTGGCGGCCGAAGTACCCCAATAGCGGATAAGATTATAGTTAAAGTCCACCTGCCCAGATCCCAAAGAAGTATCTTTAAACAAGGTCCAAGTAAGGTACGGGTAATAGATACCCTGGATAGCGGTTTGCTTGCCGGACGGCGCGCCGCGCTGCAAGGTGTAGGAAATATCGGCCCCCACTTGCAAACCGAGTTTATCCTGCAACATTTGTTTTAGTTTAATGTGTTCCCGCCAACAGTCGGACGATAGGTCATAAGCCAACTTCTGCCGGGAAGCAAGCCGCTGTTCGTGCTTAGCCGAAAGCGGCGTATTATCCTGCGCATAGGCAGCGGGTGCGGCTAAAAAAATCCCCACCGCCAGTACGGTTTTGATACAGTTCATTGTTTACCCCCGTAAACTATTCTGAACAAATTTAACGGATATATCCGTCCCTGTTACCTTACCAATACGGTGGGACTTTCTCAACGCTAAAAACGGATTAGTTTTAACGGGTTCCGTCGGGCAAAGGGGGAAAACTAACCCTTTTTGCGCGGGGGGAAAAAGTTTTTTGCCTGTAATAGGGTTTTTTAGGGTACAATATAACCCTAGGAGATTTTGCCACTTATGCAACGTTTTTTTGATTTTATTGACCCGATGAGAAAGGGGCCGCTCTTCCACCGATACGGTTGGAAGGGGATTTTATTCATTATCGTAATAACCGCCCTGTGCTACGCGTGGTTTGTAGGGCCGCGCCATTGCCCGCTGGCAGGCGTATTTTGGTTCTTTACCATTGGCATACACGAGGCCGGGCACCCCATTTTTCAGTTTCTTTCCGGCGGGAACTTTATGTGGACGATTTGGGGCGGCACGCTAACCGAAGTGGGCGTACCGCTACTGGCGTATTTTTGCTTTTTGCGGCAGGGAAAGGAAATCCAGGCCGACGGATGTTTGCTGTTGCTGGCCATAGCGTTTTACAGCGTGGGGCATTACACGGGGTGCAGTTTGGACCCGGTAATCACCTTGTTAAACGCGGGGCCGGAAACCTTACCAGACTGGGACTATATGCACAAATGGCTGGGAACCGAAGGATATGAATACCAAATGCGCCAAGGGTTTTACCTGTTAAGCGCGTTTACCACCGCGCTGGGCTCCTACCTGCTGTGCGCGCACTTTTGGGACTGGAACAACCCCGACAAGCACAATTTTAACGACGATAACGACGGCTTGGACCGCTTTTTTATCACTAAGTAAATTACTTTTGGAGTTCTTGCGGGGCGGACTTTTCCCCGGTGTAGGCATATCCCATAGATTTAATTAATTTTGCATTTTTGGCGGTAAGAGGCACGCCGTACAAGTCCACAATGCGCTGGGCCACGGGCAAAAAGGCCCCGTTGTCGCCGTCTATATGCGCGCGGGCGATACGCACTTTATCCGCCGCTTGGCTAACTGCCATTTCGGCCTTGGCGAAATTTACCAAAAATTCGTTAAATTTTTCCACCAGTTTCAAAATATCCTCTTTAAATCCTTCCATATAGGTATGCTGGCGGTCAATATCCCATAATTTGGACACCAATTTTAGCGTACTCATCAGCGACGTAGCCGACACGAGCGCAATATTGTGCTTCCAAGCCTCGTCCAAAATCTCGGGTGCGGCCTCTACGGCCGTTAAAAGCGCGCTTTCCGGGCAGACGAACATAAGGGTATAATCTGGCTGGATTTGTTCGCTCTGCGCCTGCTGTAAGGCGGGGTATTTTTTACTGCTTAAATTGGCAATCGTACTTTTTATATCCTTAACGTGTTCCGCCAGCAACGCGGCCTTTTGCTTAGGGTTCTGCGCGCTAAAATAGGCCGCGTAATGGTTAAAAATAGTCTTGGCGTCCAGCATCAGCCACCGCCCGCCCGGCAAGGCGATTTTGTAGTCCACACGCTTATTTGTGCTGCTATCCGCCGCCTGCGGGAAATAATCCACCCCGGCCTTTAACCCGGCCACCTCTAACAAGCGTTTGACGGCTTCCTCGCCCCACGCCCCGCGCATAATGGCTTCGCCCTTAATGGCGTTCGTCAAATGCACGGCGCTTTGGTCAATTTTTTCAGTAGATTTGATTACATCGGTTAAACCCTTTTCCAAGCGGGCCTGCGCCGCGGTGGTTTGGTGCTCCATATCGGCCACCTTTTTGACAAAATCGTCCAAATGCTGGGATAACGGGCGCAAAAGTTCGGTGTTTTTACTTTCCAGTCCCTTGGCTTTATCGTCCAAAATTTGGGAAGCCACCTCGGCAAATTGGGCCTTATAAGTGGCCGCCAAGGATTTAAAATGCTCCTCTACCAATTCTTTTTCCCGGCGGACGGAATTTTTTTCTTCCGTCAGCTTGGTGTTTTCCACCCGCAAATCGGCATTTTTGGCGCGCAACTTGGCAAGCGCGCCGTTATTCCAGGTCGCAAAAAATAAACCAGCCAGCAAGGCTCCCGCCACAAAACCCAATATAATGTACATAGTAAAATCTCCTTTCGTGTTTGATTTATTGTATCAATTTTAAACGGAACACTTGCACGGGTGGGGGGAAAGTTTTATAAAATATAAGAAACCACCAGTAAGGAGTATGCAATGAAAAAAACTATTTTACTCGCTTTTGTAGCCGCGGTATTGGCTGTGGGTTGCGCCTCCACGGGCACCACCACCTCCACCACCGCCCCCAAAACGATGACGTTGGATGAAGCCTTGCAAAAATCGGCTGAAACCCGCCAAAAACTGTTGGAAGCCAAGCAGTCCTACCAAAACGCCAAGACGGCGGCCGAAGTAGCCAGCGGCTCCAAAACCGCGGCGGATGTGGCCAAGGAAAAATTACAGCAAAAGGCTGACGAAACCAAAAAACAACTCCAAGCCGAAAAAGACGCTTGGGCCGAATTGCTTAAATAGTTTGGTGAGTAATTGCCGTCATCCTGGAAGGTTGTAGTCTAGGATCTGCCGTTATTCAAAAAAAGGAAAACAACAGATTCTGGACAGAAACTTTCCAGAATGACCTCTTTTTAAAAAACACCCCGGGGACTTTTTACAGTACCCCGGGGTGTTTTATAAAACTTAACAATTTTTACCAGCCGTTTTTATCCAACACGCAGGTAGTACACCCACCTGTTTCAAATATACCATTCATACAACTTAACCATTCACACGATTTCCCTACAGCCTCACACGGGTTATCACACTCGTTCCAATATTCATTTCTATCATAGCAGGCTGAATCATTACCCGCAGAAGTCGTAGAACAATTACTCCATCGCAATTCATAACATACAGGGTCCGACTGGGAGGCCGACGGGCAGCACTCACTTTTATGGCTTGCCTTGTAGGAGGCATTAGAACAATCTCCCGTAGACGGAGTAGTTCCCCCACAGTTAGCCAAAGCCAAAAGTTTTACCTTTTGGTTATCACTCGTTACCCGATCTTCCCATTTTAACGTACAATTGCTTAAAGAAGAACCCGTGTTCACGTGCGAAGACGTCGGCTGCGGAATATCGTTCCCAGCCAATGTAAATCCGTCCGTGGTTGCCCCGTCGTAAAGGCTGGCATCCTCGGAACCGCTGACAGAAAGTTTATTAGCGCGCAGAGTTGCCGCCTTTTGTTTCAGTCTGTTTACCGCTTCTAATGTGGATATATACGAATCGTTTTTGACCGTTGTTTGCCCGCCGTTTACATACACATTATTCAAAAGAGCGCTGGGCGTACCGCTGTTTACGGACTGATAACCGTTATAAGTATTGGCGTTGCTTCCGTGAATAGCCGTGTTCGGCATATCCAAGGTGGAGCCAGATTCGCCCACTACCGCGGGAACGTCATAATTTAAATTGGGTGAACTCGCGCTAACCGTTCCGCCGGAGCGAACCGTCATTGTATTACTTTCAATACCGCCCTTTAAATTGGCCTTATCGGCCACCTTTAAATAGACATAATCACCCATACGCGACGGGTTATAAGACACCGCCGACACCACTTCCGCCGATATAGGCAATGCTAATGATAAAACTCCTGCAAGTAATAATTTTTTCATAATAAAACCCCTATTGTAAACTAGGCATATAATAAGTATATTGAAAAAACCCTCAAAAAGCAAGTAGCCACCCATTAAAAAACCCCGTCCAAACGGGGCTTTTTACAAAGTTAGGCTTCCAACTGGCTGGAATTGGTTCCCATTGCGTGCTTGCGCGGATAACGCAGCCAAATGGCAAGCAACGCACCAAACCCCAACAAATACGGATAATACAAATATTTCATAATGCTAACCGGGGAAACACCCGTCAAACTGGCCGCCATTAGCAGTTGCGCCCCGTAGGGAATAATACCTTGCACAAAGCAGGAAAAAATATCCAACAAACTCGCCGCGCGATTGGGGGCAATGTTAAAGCGCCCCGCAATTTCCTTGGCAATTGGCCCCGCCATAATAAGGGCAATCGTATTGTTAGCGGTGCAGAGGTTGGCAAAACTAATCACCCCTGCGATGCTCACTTCCGCCCCGCGGCGGGTGTGCAGTTTAGCGGTCATTTTTTGGATAATCCAAGCCAAACCTCCGTTGTAGCGAATCATTTCCAACATACCGCCCGCCAAAATGGTAACGATAATCAGTTCGCCCATACCCGTAATGCCGTTGCCCATAGCGGTCGTCCAGCCCCAGATATTAAAGGCGCCCGTCAAAATGCCGATAAGCCCGCACAATACCGTGCCGCCCAAGAGCACTAGCATTACGTTTACGCCCATTATCGCCGCCGCCAATACCACAAAATACGGCAATACCTTTATCCACGAAATTTCGCCGGGCGTAAAGGCGTTCTGCACGCCGCTGCCCATTAAAATATAGATAACCGTCGTCAAAATAGCAAAGGGCATTACGATAGCAA
This sequence comes from Candidatus Avelusimicrobium stercoris, assembly GCF_002437085.1. Classification (NCBI taxonomy): domain Bacteria; kingdom Pseudomonadati; phylum Elusimicrobiota; class Elusimicrobia; order Elusimicrobiales; family Elusimicrobiaceae; genus Candidatus Avelusimicrobium; species Candidatus Avelusimicrobium stercoris. Next base: position 8,342 of record NZ_DJOA01000021.1, read on the forward strand.
AGTTCGTGCGGAATTTGTCAGCCATTTTGCACCCCTGCGTGCGGGTGGCTACAATAGTAGTATCGGAAATAAAGGATAAGTTATCGCCAAACATCGCTCCGCCCACCACCACGGCCGCCATAAGCGGCAAGGGCAAACCCGTTTGGGCAGATAAACCCGCCGCCACAGGAGTAAGGGCGACAATCGTTCCCACCGAGGTTCCCACAGAAACGGAAATCACGCAGGCCGCCAGAAAAATCCCGGCCGCCAGCACATTGCCGGGCAAAATGGAAAGAGTCAAATTAACCGTAGCGTCCACCGCGCCCATTGCCTTGGCGGTCTGCGCAAACGCACCCGCCAAAATAAAAATCATTACCATTAGCATAATGTTGGCATTGGCCGCGCCCTTGCAAAACAGTTCAATGCGGTTATGCAACGTGCCGCCCTTGCTCATCCAAACGGCTACAATAGAGGACAATACAAACGCCACGGTAATCGGCATTTTGTAAAAATCGCCCGCCACCACGGAGACGGCCAAATAAGCGATTAGAAATACGCCCAAGGGCACTAACGCCCAGGCATTAGGGGTAATGGTATTTTTTTCGGTTTTCATAAGTATCTTGCGGTAAGCCCGCAATTATATATTGTATAAAATATGGGCCCTCTGTATCTTTTCAGCTGAAAATCATACAATAAAGTTATGAAAGCCGCTATTATTACCATTGGGGACGAGATTCTTCTCGGCCAGATTTTAGACACCAACTCCCGCTTTTTGGCGCGGGGCTTGGCCGAAATCGGCGCGGAAACCGTTAAAATGCTGTCCGTGGCCGACGAACGCACCGAAATTTTGCGCGCGGTGGAGGAAGGCTTTTTCTGCGCGGACATCGTGCTGGTAACGGGGGGATTAGGACCGACCAAGGACGATTTAACCAAAAAGGTGCTGTCGGAATACTTTGGCACGACGCTTGAATTTAACCCGCAGGCCTACGCGTGGTTGGAAGAAATGTTTGCTGGCCGCCCCGAACGGATGAACGAATACAACAAATCCCAGGCGGTTTTGCCCAAAAGTTGCACGCCGCTACGCAATTTAAAGGGTACGGCCAGCGGGATGTGGTTTGAAAAAGAGGGAAAAGTGCTCGTTTCCTTGCCCGGTGTGCCGTTTGAAACAGAATATTTGTTCCCGGCGGAGGTACTGCCTCGCTTAAAGGCTAAATTTAAGGACGGTTTACTGTGCTACCGTATGGTAACGGTATTTAATATTCCGGAGTCGGATCTGGCTATGAAACTAGCCGCTTATGAGGAAACCTTGCCCACAGGAATCGGCCTAGCCTATCTGCCCTCTACGGGCTTTATCCGCCTGCGCGTAACCGCCAAGGGGCAAGCGGTAGAAAAGTTGGACGCTTTTTTTGAAGCCCTTTTAAAATCGCTTAACGGGCTTACCTTTACGGTGGCCGATAACACTTCCGTAGAAGAAGATTTTGCCCGCCGCCTGCGCCAAAGCGGCGTTACGGTGGCGTGTGCGGAAAGTTGCACGGGGGGAAACATCGCCCATTTGATTACGGCCGTTCCCGGCTCGTCGGCCTATTTTTTAGGCGGAGTGGTATCGTATGCCAACGAGGTAAAAAACCACGTTTTGGGCGTAAGCGCGGACGATTTGCAGAAATACGGGGCCGTCAGCGAGCCCGTCGCCCTGCAAATGGCCCAAGGGGTGCGGAAAATTACAGGCGCGGATTATGCCGTTTCCACTACGGGGATTGCCGGGCCGGACGGCGGAACCAAGGAAAAGCCCGTCGGCACGGTGTGGATTGGCGTGGCCGGGCCCAAAGGGGCTCACGCGCACAAGTTTTTATTTGCCCACACGCGCGAGCGAAACATCGGCAAAGCCTCTATAAAGGCCCTACAACTTTTAATAGAAGAAATTGAAAAGAAGTAAACTAAAAACCGGGTTTCTATAAGAACCCGGTTTTTTCTTATAAAAGCGCTTTTAACTGCTCTTTTAGTTCGCTCTCTGTATATTCGCCCGCCAAACTTTCCACCACCTTGCCGTTTTTTACAAACAGGAAAGTCGGCACGCCCGAAATGCCGAATTTTCGGCTGGCCAGCGGTGCTTGGTCCACGTCCACCGTCAAAATGCTGATTTTGCCCGCGTACTCTTGGGCGAGTTTGGCCACAACGGGCTCCATTTTTTTGCAATGCGGGCACCAAGTGGCAAAAAATTCCACCATTTCGGCTTTATTGTGCGCTTCGTAGGCTTTGTCAAACGTCTGGTCTGTTAGTATCGTCATATATCCCCCTATAAGGGGAGTATAGTTTGTTTAGGGATATTTGTCTCGCACAGAAAAGGGTTAGTTAAAAAGTTTTTCAAGAAAAGCCACCACGTGCGGGGCCGCAAGAGCAGTCAAAAGCGCCATAATAATAAGGGCCAAGGTGCTTAACACCATTTGCTTTTCCTTATGTTTTTCGGCGCATTTGCTGGTGCCCAAAACGTGGCTGGTGGCGCCAATGGAAACACCAATAGCGGCGTGGCTGCGGATGCGAAGAAATTTAAAAAGCCCGTGCGCGGTGAGCCCGCCCAAAAGCCCCGTTAATACCACAAGACAGGCCGTTAATTCGGGGATGCCGCCCAAATCTTTTGAAATTTCCACCGCCGCCGGCGTGGTAACAGATTTGGGAAGCATTGAAAAAATCACCGGGTTTTCGGCGTGGAAGAACCGCCCCAACAAATAGGTAAGCCCTATGGTGCACAGGCAGGAAAACAAAAGCCCGCCATACACCGCGCGTTTGTTGCGCTTTAAAACGGAGAGATTTTGGCTAAGCGGCCACGCAAAGGCCACCGTCGCAGGGCCTAAAATCCAAGTAATCCAGCAGGCCGATTCGTTGTAACTTTCGTATGAGGTATGGCACACCAAAATAAGCGCAATTAAAATCCCGGCAGCCAGCAAAATAACAGGCACCTTGGCTAACCACCGCTTTTGCGTGATTTTTTTGCACCCGATATACACGGCTACCGTTAATAAAAAGCCCCACATTTTATTTGGTCCTCTTTAAACGGCGCCATTTGATAAGTTTTATGGTGTTTTCTATGAGTAGAGCCGTCAAAATCATACTGATAAATGTACCCAAAAACACCGCCGCCAAAATAGGCGTTAAATTTTGGGAAATTGCCCGTCCATAGACCATAATCCCCACGGTAAGCGGGATAAAAAAGAGCGTCATATGTTTGAGTAGCAGTTCGCAAATGTCCTGCACCAAGGCGGGCGGGCAAATTTTGGTTTTTAAAAGCAAGCACAGCACCATCACCCCCAAAAGAGGCGGGGGAAAATGGAGCCCGGTCAGACGGATAAACCAAGAGGAAAATTCAAACACAAGAACGAGTACAGCCGTTCCCAAAAGCAAGCGCAAAACGCGGGTACGAATATTCATCATTACAAAATTACGGGTTGTCCCAGAATTAAAAAGGAAGCCAAAAAATCAATTTTCTTTTTTGTAGCCTTCGTAATAATAGGATTGTTCAATTCCTTTAAAAATAACTTCTCGGTCATTGATTTTGTCGGTCAGGTTCGGTTCCAACAAGGCGCGCAACTCCAAATCGTTAATCGGGCTGCGTTCCATTGCCTGCAAATACAAATCTTTATCCACATACTGCCAGTTTACTACTCTGCCCAAGTTCTTTTTAAGCATTAAATCCAGCCAAATACGCGTAGCGCGGCCGTTGCCCTCTAAAAAAGGGTGGGCAATATTCATTTCCACATATTTGGCAATGATTTCTTTAAAAGTAGTGGCGGGCATTTTTTCAATAGCCAATAATACTTCCTTTAAATACAAACTGTTAGCAAAGCGAAACCCGCCCTTGGAAATATTTTTATCCCGGATTTGCCCGGCAAAATCGTACAAGTCCTTAAACAAATAAGCGTGAATTTGTTGCAGGCCCCGGGTGGTGCCTACCTCTATTTGGTGGATATCGCCCGAAGCATACAACTGCCGGGCTTTAACTAAACTTAACGCATCTATTTGTTGGGTTTGCATATATATATATTAGCAAAATAAGAGGAAGCGCAGGAGCGATAAAAAACCCCGGAAGTTATTTCCCGGGGTGTTTTACCATTAATAATAACTTATTTGACTTCGGGGGCTGGCATAGGCGGGGGCGGTAATTGCCCTTCCTCGCCGCCTTCGGGTGCGCCTTTCGGGCCATTCATCGGCCCTTCTTTGGGCGCGGGGCCCATTTCGCGCTCATCAAACAGCGCGTCCAAATCGCCGTCGTCTTCAATCAAGGCGTTGGTTTTGCGGTCCACCCACGCTTGTTTGTCTTCGTCCGATTTTTGGCGCGCAAGACCTTCTTCCATACGGGCCAAGCGGTCTTTAAATTTAGCCAACTGTTCTTCTTTAAATTTCAGTTGTTCCTCGCGGACAGAGGCCACAAAGGCGGCAATTTCGGCTTTTTTGGCGTCTTTCTTTTTGCCAGCCTTCAATTTTTTATACTCTTCCACCAGTTTTTCGGCTTTTTCTTCGGTGGCGCGCATTTTGGCCTTGTGTTCCTTGCGGGCCTTTTTAAACTCGTCCCGGCGCGCATCTTTGCCCTCGTGGCGCGGGCCCGGTTTCACACGGGCTTCCTTGGCCGCCTTGCAACGGCAGTTTTCGGCGCCGTCTTGGCACGGGCAGGAGGCGCCTTCGGCAAAGGCCGGAGCGCACAACGCCGCTAAAAGCGAAACTAACAGCAATTTCTTCATATTCCTTCCTCCCATTTAAAAGTCCTCTTCAAACAATTCCAAATCGCTTGAAAAGTTTTGGTAGTCTTCGTCCAAATGCTCGCTCATATACGCTACAACTTCCGTAGCGTCAAAGGCGGATCTGTCCGGGTGCAGGGCGGCCAGTAAGAATACAATTCCTACCCCCAATACAGCCGTACCCGCCAAGGCCGTCTTCCACACGGCCCAAAAGGGTGCTTTTTTGCGCGTTGTTTTGGCAAACAAGTTTTCCACCACCGCACTGGGAGCGGCGGGGGGATTTAAAGCCTCCTGCGTTTTGTTTAACAAAGCGACTTCCGCGCGGCAGGAAGCACACGTTTTCAGGTGCATTTCAAAAGCGGCCTTTTCGTCCGCGGGCCAACCCCCGGCGGCGTACAAAACAGCCTTTTCGCAAATATTATTCATAAATTCACCTCGTCCGTATGTTCTGCCAGCAACTGCTGTAATTTTTTTACCGCCCGGTGGCAATCGGCCAGTACCGTGCCCAAGGGGCGGCCCAACAGTTGCGAAATCTCTTTAAAAGACATATATTGCCTCAAATACACCATTTCCCGCTGGCGGGGCGGAAGCAGCAGCGTAGCCCGGCGGATTTGTTCCAGCGTTTCCTGCCCGGCAAGGCCGTCTAATAACGGGCGTTCGCCGTCCGGCAGGGTGTCGTGCAAAAAGGGGTTTCCTTCTTCATCCGTTTGGTCCAGCGAGGTTAATTTGTCGCTGTCCCTAAAAAAGTTCAGCACTTTGTTACGCGCTGTTAAAAACAGCCAAGACTTAAACTTCCCGCGCGCCTCGTATTTATCCGCGTGCTTAAAAAACGAGATAAACACCTCTTGAAACAAATCGCCCGCCGCGCCCTCGTCCTGCACCATACCCATAATGTATTGGTAGAGCGGGTTTTTGTAGCGCAAGACCAAGGTTTCAAACGCCGCGCCCGAGCCGGCCTGAAACAGGCTGACGAGTTCATCATCCGTGCGCTGCGCTAAATTGGCTTCCATATTACTATAACCCCCAAGGCGTGTTTTTTATTGCATTACAAGTATTACTGTACTAAAAAATACGTCTTTTTAGGAATAGAAAAAAAGATTATAAAAAAATATTGCACAAATTTTAAAAAAATTGCTAAAATAAAAAGGTCGTTTTTTTAAAGGATAAAAAAGTAATGATTTTTAACTCTTGCTCCGTTAAGCATATGTCTGAACCGTCCGTGCTAAATAACACTATTAGCGCGGGGATGTTTATTATGCGTAAAAACGAGAGCGGAGTTTGTGTAAGATAGTATATTTTTATTTTTTATTACAAACCCGCACTTTTAAAAAGAGCGGGTTTTTTTATTTATAAAGAGGAAAAAGAAAGACAATGAAAAAAGTTATCGCATCGCTGCTTAGTATCACCTTAATCGCCTTAAATACGGTATTGGCCTATGCGCAAGTACCCTTAAAAGGAGCCAAGGGCTTCCGTGCCGCCGCAAAAGTAAAAGTAACCGTTCCGGCTTCCTCTTTTTCCGTAAAACTTCCGGCGAGCGCTGCCGTAAACACCGCAAAACTTGGCGCCACGCTGACCCGCTTAAATACGCAGGCCCGCTTGGCCCAAACTTTAACCGCCCCGCAAATCCGCCAACGCGTGCAGGCTGGGCATTTGCAGGACCTTTCGGCCCGCATTGTAAACTTTCCGCAAGCGGCAGAAAGAGCCGCCTTACTGCGGGAAGAATTTGTAGAAACCGCCTTGGGTTTGCCTGCGGCCCCGGGACACTTGGCAAAAGCGCTTGAATTCTGGCGCGCTGATTTAAAAAACTTTTCCGCGGACGCCGCGCAAAACGCCCTTGCGGATGCAGCAGCCCTCGGGGTGTTCGGTCAAAAACAGGATGCGGCCCTTTTAACCTCTTTTTACCGCCGGGCCTTAAAAACTCCGGCAGAACCCGTCGCGGCTTGTGTCGTGGCCAAGGCCTTACTTAAATTAAAAGCCTATGACGATTTCGCTTCCTTTATAAAAGAGGTAAAAACCGCACAAGCCGTTGCGGGCGCGGTGGAATATGCCCAAGAACTTGGCTTATCCGTTCCTGCCGTAAGTGCGCAAACGGCAAATACCTCTTATAAACTCAAAAACGCGGGCAAAGTTACCCTTTTGGCGGCTAATCCCGCTAAACAAGCGGTAGCCGACTATGTGGCCTTAACGCCCAAAGCGGCCCCTGTTCTCGCCGAACAAGGCCAAGAGATTGCCCCTGCTTTCAGCCCGGTGGAATTACCCGTCCTTAACCTGCAAACCCCGGCACTCGCCGTCGCCCAAGCGGATATATCCGCCCAAAACGCCGAAACGCCAGGCTTGACCGCTTTTCAACGTGGGGCGAAAAAAGCCTTGCAGGCCCGTCGCGCCGCCGCGAAACAAAAAAGTTCCGTCAGTTTTTTAAGCCGCAGCCAAAACACGGACAATAAAAATGCCTTGTATGGCGGGCTCCCTGTTCCCGCCTTGTGGAAAACCGCCAAAAAACTGGTGGGAGGAGTAAAAAATCTTTTTGCTAAAAAAGCCGCTTCGCCCGCCGCTCTCCCTACGCAACCGCAAACCTCCACCTTTATCCAGCGGGCCAGTTTGTATATGTCCTCTTTTGTGGTGGGACTGGAAGTTGCCACCCCGGTTATTGCGAATTTCGGCACCAGTTTTGGTCTGTCGTTGGAGGACAACATTTTGGTATCGGTAGCCACCTACTTGCCTTACTCCGTGGGCGCGATTCTGTCCAACTGGTTAAAGGAAAAAATCGGCAGAAAGGCCTCTTTAAATGTGGGGCTTGGACTGCTTGCGGCCGGGTTCACGGCCGGGGTTTCCCTGCTCGGGCTTAATGGGAATTTCGTCCCGTGGCAGGACGCTATGGCGCACTTTTATTCCATTTTAGGCTGTATTATGGCGGCCAGCACGGGCGGCGTGTTTGTGCACAACGCTATCGGCCCGATGATGACGGAAATCAGCGCGGGTGAAAGCGAACTCATCCGCCAAAAAAGAAGCGCCAATACCGAATTGGGCCGCGCTATGGGTATGGCCGCCTCGTTTGCGTTCCCGTTCATTGCAACCAAACTTTTGGGGCAAGATTGGAGTTTCACGTTTGCAATGCCGCTTCCGTTACTGGCGGCCGCAGCGCTGGGGCTTAATTTTGCCAAAATCCCCAATACAAAACCGCAGGTATCCGCGCCCGAAGTTAAAACTGGGGAAAAAGTGGGTAAATTGGCCGCCCTTAAAAATAACGCCTATGTGCGCTTGTTTAAAGAGGAAAAAGGAGTAGCAGCACTTTTGGCCGGGTTATTTACAATGAACGCCGTGGAAACGTGTTTTAGCAACGGCTTTTTGTTCCTCTTGCCGGGCCTGACGGAGGATCCGTCATCGCAGTATCTCTTTGGTCTTGCGCAGTTTGCCGCACCGTTTTTGCTGGGGCGCTATTTGGCCGGAAACTTTTTAAAATGGTTCCCCAAACACAATATGAGCATTGCCACGCTGTTATCGGCGGTGGGGGGGCTGGCGGCGCTTCCGCTGGCAAACGACGCCTACGCCCTGACGGCAGCTTTGTTTGCGGCTGAGACGGGTATTTCCACCGCGTTTACGCTGGCGTTTGCCCGCACGGCTAAAAACACCCGCACGCAGGACCGCGTGATTTCGCTCATTGTGGCGAGCGCCGTTTCCTGCGCATTAGGCCCGGTACTTTTCAGCAATTTGGCACAAAATTTAATGGATGCAGGTATCTTTTCGTCCGCCGATGCCACGACGGCCGCGCTTATCGGAGTTCCGTCCGTATTAGCGTTACTTTCGGCGGGACTCTTCCACAAACTGGAAGGGAAACAAGCCAAAGCGGCGGCCAACGGGGGGAAAAGCACCTGGCCGAATTGGCTCAAAAAAATAACAAATTATTTTAAAAAATAGGTAAGTTAAAGCCCCCTTGGAAATTTCCAAGGGGGTTTTTAATGACATTAGTTACAATTTATAAAAACTTACACTACCCACTACGCTACCACCCCAACCGTGATTAGCGCTTGGGTAGGTTTTGCATATTTGGGTTGCCTTTGTTCCACCCGCCACACAGGCAAGAGTGGGAATATTATTAGTGCTATGGTCATTGGTTACAACGCCTGCCCCTATTCTTTCCGTTTGGGTGGTGGCTGTAAGGCCAGATCCTGGGGAATAAATTACCCCGACAAGAGGAGTCGTACTATATGCAACTAAATAATTGCCAATGCGACAATTCCCCGAAGCGTTGCAGTTCTTATCTCCAAAATCCACCATATCCGCAAATTCAGCCGAAGTAGGATAGCGTCCGTTAGACAAATGGAACATTGTCAGATTATCTTTAATGCTTTTGGCTATGGGAATAGCCGCAGACATACGGGACTTCATAACTGCCTTGTCGTACTGGGGCAAAGCCACCGCCGACAAAATACCTATAATTAATACCACAACCAACAACTCAATTAGCGTAAAACCTTTATTCATAAAACCTCCTAAAAGCCTACTGTTACAGTATAATATAACTTTGCCCAAATGACAACCCTGCGGGCCGCACCTTGCAGGCCGCACGCTGCGCGCCGATACTCTATACGTTGGAAAACAATTAGTTGAGCAACACTACTTCTGCAATGTCGCACTCTTTTGATTAGAGGCCGCGCTCTTTTTGCACACAACGACAGATCCCCGAACCCTGCGGGCCGCCAATTTCTCGGGGATGACGGCACCCTGCGGGCCGCATATTTTCCGCACCCTTTTGCTTAATAAAGCAACACTCTTTTTGTAATGTTGGCAACTAACGAAACGACAACAACAGATCCTGGACTACAACTTTCCAGGATGACAGCATAAATAAGGAAGGTTTCCGCTTATGCTGTTTTTCTGTTCGCCGTTGTCGTTCGCTGTTAAGGGCCGCCCGTGCGCTGCCTATAAAAAACGGCTTAGGTGTTTTATGTTGTTAAGCGGGTCTTGCCCGTCTATAAAAGGCGTATAAGGCGGCAGCGTAACAAAGTTCCCGCTTATGTTGTTTCTCTGTTTGCTGTTGTCGTTGTCGTTGCCGTTGCAGTTCGCCGTTAAGGCCGCCCGTGCGGTGCCTATAAAAAACGGCTTGAACGGAAAGATATTTTGATTTGTTTGAGCCCGTTAGGGGCGAGTTATCAAAATATCCGTTCAAGCCTGTTTTTTATAACGCTTTGGGCGGCGAGTTTTTTGCTTACTTTTTGTCGGTACAAAAAGTAAGGTATTTACTCATAGCGCAGCGCATCAATCGGCGTAAGTTTGGAAGCCTTATAGGCGGGGTAAAACCCAAAGAAAACGCCCGTCGCCGCAGAGAAGCCCACGGCCAAAAGCACCGCGGAAATATTCAGGTCCGCCGGGATGGACGAGTTCGCCGCCACCAAGAGCGTTATCCCAACGCCCACGATAATGCCTATCAGCCCGCCAATGCAAGAAAGCGTAACCGATTCCACCAAAAACTGCATACAAATATCCCAACTAGTGGCGCCAATCGCCATACGGATACCGATTTCGCGCGTGCGCTCGGTAACGGACACCAGCATAATGTTCATTACGCCAATGCCGCCCACAATAAGGGACACCGCACCAATCGCGCCTAAAAGCAAACTCATTGTTTTGCCCATTGTTTTGGCCTGCTCAATAAATGAGGCGAAATCGTCCAACTGAAAATCGTCTTTTCCAAGCGGGTGAATACGGTGCGTATTGCGCACGGCGTTTTGGATGTCCACCTTGGTATTTTCAATGGTGTTAAAATCGGCTACCTTAATAACCACGCGGTCCAGGGCGCGGCGGTCCGAACTGTTCCACCCGGCGTTCATTTTCACCTTGCCCGTAGTATAGGGGATAAGGGCGCCCTCATCCATATCAAAGCCCATCCCGCTTTGGCCCGTTTTTTGTACCACGCCAACTACCTTAAAGGGGATGTTGTCCAGCACGACTACTTTATTTAACGGGTCCACATCGCTGAAAATCGTCTTGGCGGCGGACGCACCGATAACCATTACCTGCGCATATTCCGAAATTTCCTTTTCGGTAAACTGGCGGCCCGATTCTATCGGCCAATCATACGTTTTAAAAATATCGGTGTCCGTTGCCAACACATCTAGGGATACGCTGGTATTGCGGTACTTTACGTCAAAGCCCGTGCTGATGTAAGGGGCTGCGGCGGCCACGCCGGGCACTTCGCGGATAGCAAGTACATCGTCCATAGTTACGTCCTTAGGGGAGGAAATACTCTCGTCCAAATCCCAAGGCTGGCGCAAAAACAAAATGTTGGTGCCAAAGCGGGAAACGCTGTCCGATACGCTCTTTTGCGCCCCGGAGCCGACGGCCAACATCGTAATAACCGCCGACACGCCGATAACAATACCCAAACTCGTCAGCGCAGCACGCATTTTATTGGCAAAAATCGCTTTAAGCGAAATCTTAAAAATAGAGTAAAAGGAATCCCACATATTATTTTTGAACCTCGTCGCTTATTTTTTCGCCGTCTTTAAATTTAATCAGGCGCGAGGCAAACTCGGCAATATCCGGCTCGTGCGTGATTAAAATAATGGTTTTGCCCATTTCTTTATTAAGGCGTGTGAATAAATCCATTACCTCAATACTCATTTTGGTATCCAGGTTACCCGTCGGCTCGTCGGCAAAGATAATCGGAGCATCGCACACCAAACTGCGCGCAATCGCCACGCGCTGCTGCTGGCCGCCCGAAAGTTGGTTCGGCAGGTGGAACGCGCGCTTTTCAAGCCCTACGGCCTTTAAAGCCGCCAAGGCCTTTTCGCGCCGCAAGTGGGCGGGCGTGTGGTTGTAAATCATCGGCAGTTCCACATTTTCCACGGCGGTGGTGCGCTTAATTAAGTTAAACCCCTGGAACACAAAGCCAATCTTATGGTTGCGCACCCCGGCCAGTTTGGAAAGCTGCGTAGCCGTTACGTCTATGCCGTCCAAAATATACTTGCCGCTCGTCGGCTTATCCAAGCAACCTAAAATATTCATAAAGGTTGACTTGCCTGAGCCGGACGGGCCCATTACGGCCACAAACTCGCCTTTTTCTATGGACACACTCACGCCGTTAAGCGCGCGCACTTCCACATCGCCCAGTTTGTAAATTTTGTACAAATTCTGCGTATCAATCAGCGGCATACGTTACTCCTAGCGGCGTCTGCCTGGGCGGGGCGGGCGCATATCAGCCGAGGAACTAGACGCCTTCAAATCGTTTTCGCCCACGACAACAAGGTCGCCTTCTTTAATATTGCCTTCGGTAATTTCGGTATTTTTGGTAGCAATAATGCCGATTTTTACGTCCACGCGTTCCAACTCTTTCCCGGGTTCCATCTTCCACACGCCTGTATTTTCGTACGTTTGCGTATTGGTGGAGGGGGAGAAGCGCAAGGCTTCGTTCGGCACCAGCAACACATCCTTTTTATCCGTGGTGCGGATCGTAAGGGTAGCCGTCATACCGGGTTTTAAGCGCAAATCGCTATTGTCCACGTCAATCACCACGGTATAGGTGGTGCTGGACGAAGACGACGAAGAAGAGGAACTGGAACTATCCACATAGTTGGTGCGAACCTGGCGGACCGTACCGTGGAAGGTTTCGCCCATATAGCCGTCCAGCGTAAAATCGGCCGTTTGACCGGGCTGGATTTTTACGATATCGGCCTCAGACACCTTGGCTTCAATCTGCATTTTGGTTAAATCCTGCGCCACCACAAACAGTTCCGGCGTAGAGAACCCGGCGGTAATGGTCTGCCCTTCGCTTACCTTGCGCGTGAGAACCATACCGTCAATGGGGGATACGATTTTCGTATTAGACAAATCCTTTTCCGCCGTTTCCAAGTTGGACTGCGCCTGCACCACCTGCGCCTGCGCAGAGTTCAAACTGCTTTTGGCATTTACAAAGGCCAGTTCGTATTCCTCCAAGTTTACCTTGGAAACATAGTCCTTTTTATACAGGGCGGAATAACGCTCGTAGTTCTTTTTAGCCAAGCGGTAGGAAACCTCGGCCGAAGCCAAACTTTCCTTGGCGGACGACAGGCGCGCCTTGGCCTCGGCCAGCGAAGCCAAAATTTGGGTTTGGTCAATTACGGCCATTAAATCGCCTTTCTTTACCTGGCTGTTGTAATCCACATAAATCTTTAAGATTTCGCCGGACACCAACGCGCCGACTTCCGTCGTGTTCACGGGGTTAATCGGGCCGGAGGCTTCCACAATATCCACAATGTCGCCTTTTTTTACTTCCGCCGTCTTAAACAGCGGGGCAGGCGGCGCGGCAAAGAAATACGCCTTTACCGCCCACGCGGCGGCAACAATTACCGCCAAAATAAGGAGTTTTTTCCACCACGAAAGGTGCCAAAACCCTTTTATCATCCGTTTAAAAATATTTTCTTTTTTCATAAATTAGTTCGTCCCCATTGCTTGGTTTAAATCCGCCACCGCAGACGCATAATCGTAGCGGGAGGTCAGCAGGCTAAGTTCTGCATCCGTATAAGCCACTTCGGCATCTTTGAGTTCAATCACGTCGCCAATGCCTTCGTTATAGCGGCCTTGGGCAAGGTCCAGGTTTTCCTTGGCCTTTTCCACATTTAACTCCGCTATCGGGATGCTTTCCGCCGCTTCCTGCATTTTGATATACGCACTTTGCACTTCCAAAAACACGTTATTAAGCAAACTGCGGTTATCGTTTAACGTATTTTCCAGCGAAATTTTGGCCTGTTTTACGCCGTTATACGTCTTAAAGGCGTTAAAAATGGGCCACTCCACCGCTGCCAAAAGTTTGGTATCCTCGTTATCCAAATAAAAATCGTCGCCGCTTTTGGTATAGCCCGCCGAAAAGGAGAAGGTGGGGAAAAAGCCCGCCTTGGCCTGGTTTAGTTTAATCTGGCTGATACGCACATCCGTGCGGGCGGATTCCACATCCGGGCGGTTAGAATAGGCCGTTTGGACGGCTTCGTCAAACGTTTTGGTAAACTTATCAAAGGAAGAAATATCCGCCACCTTTAATACGTCCGGCACCGTAATACCGAGCGAGTTCGCCAAATCGGCCGAGGCGGTTTTGACCAAGTTTTTCGCGCGGATTAAACTTAATTCCTCGTTATTTAAATTTACCTCCGCCGTCGTTACATCCACCTTGGGGCGCAGGCCTAATTTATAATAGGCTTCGGCGCGTTCGTACTGGTCCTTATACAAATCGCGCGACTTGGTGCGGATTTCCACCGCGCGCGAAGCGGACAAGAGCGCATAATAATTCTTTTTAACGGTGCGGATTAAGTCGTTTTTTACGCTTTCCAAATTAAGTTTGCCCTGTTCCACCACCAATTTTTGCGTTTTAATGTTGCGGGCAATATCCGTAACCCCGCTGATAGACAAACTGGCCTGCGCATATACATTGGTATCACCGTGATCCGTGCGGGGGGAAGAGCCCACCTTTTGCACGGTATAGCCTTGGCTCGCGCCGACGGAAGCCGTGGGCAAAAATTCGGCCTTGGCCAAATTCAAATTGACTTCGGCATTTTGCAACTGCAACTGCGCCGCTACGGCCTTGGGGCTGTTGGCAAGCGCCAGTTGGATGCAATCATCCAGCGTAAGTTCCCGGGTAATATCCGGCAGGGGCTTTCCGTCCGCCCCGCGCGGCGTGATAGCCGGGGTGGTATTTTTGACAGGGTCCTGCGTCGCCGGGCTGGCGGATTTTTCCACGGGCGTAATAACGGTCCCGTGCGCCAACGCGCCACCCACCAAGCAGGCAAAAAGAAGTAAATAACGAGAATATTTCATACTTATATTATATAAATTCCCTTGTATAGTTAGGCGGCAAACTCCTTGCCGCTAGTTGTAAAACACCAAAAGGGCACATTTTATTGCATTTATTTTAAGTCCCCCAAATAAACCCTTTTATGATAATATATATAAGGTATATGTGGAAACCTATTCTTTTGCTTTGCGCCTCCAACCTGTTTATGACAATGGCTTGGTATGGACATTTAAAATTCAAAAACAAAGCCCTTTGGCTGGTTATTTTAGCCAGTTGGGGGATTGCGTTTTTTGAATACTGCCTGCAAGTGCCGGCGAACCGCATCGGCAGCAATTACTTTTCGGTTACCCAATTAAAGGTAATGCAAGAGGTCATCACGTTGGCCGTGTTTGCGGGGTTTTCGGCGGTGTACTTTAAAGAAAGTTTCAAGTGGAACCACCTCGTTGGCTTTTTGTGCTTGGTGGCGGCGGTATTTTTTGTATTTAAAAAATGGTAAGATAGCCCTATGAAGAACAAACACCGGCTGTTTATTAAAATGGCGGAACTGGTGGCCGACCAGTCCACCTGCTGCCGTTTGCAGGTAGGCGCGGTATTGGTGAAGGATAACCGCGTAATCAGTATGGGGTTTAACGGTACTCCCACCGGGCAGCGGCACTGCGAAGAAAACTTCCGCGCCGTTTATGAAGCCTATTACCGGGACAAATTCCCTACTTTTATTGATTTTGTCGCCAGCCGCACTTTCTACGATTTGCACGGCAAGTGGTCCATTGAAAACGAACTCCACGCCGAGCAAAACGCCATTTCTTTTGCCGCCAAAAACGGCATTGCCACGCAGGGCTCCTCGGTATATGTTACTTGGTCCCCGTGCGTGCATTGCGCCAAGGTAATCGTCAGCGCAGGCATTAAAAAGGTGTTCTATAAAAACCAGTACGACCGCAGTCAGGAAGGCATTTATTTCCTGTCGCGCAACGGCATTGAGTGCCGCCAACTTACAGAGGAGGATATCGCCGCCAACCCGTAGGCTTTCGGTTTTGGCCCGATATTTACTATAATAAAGATATGACTAAAAAAATTACTGCTCCGGTTGAAGAAAAAGATTTTATTTTGTCGTCGCTTATTTCCGCCCTGGACTTTTGCAAAAAAAACAAAAAGGGCGTTTTGACGGCCCTCGGAATTTTGGTATTGGCCGCCGTTATCGGTTATGCGTACAGCACGCACGTTAAAAACGTAACTGAAAAATCTTGGGCGGCTTATTATACCGCGCAAGTACAGGTGCTGGGCGGAAACCAAGAGGAAGGCTTTAAACAGATTGACGCGCTTAATGCGGATTTTCCGGGTTCGGACGCCGCCGAGTACGCCCAACTTTTTAAAGGCGATATGCTCTACGCCAGCGAAAATTTTGCCCAAGCGGCCGACGTATATAAACCGCTGACGGGATCTACCAACGAAACCGTTTACACGGTGGCCTCCCTCTCTTTGGCTTCCAGCCTGCAAGCCGCCAAAGATTACAAAGCCTCCGCCGAAGAAATGACAAAATTTATCAAGCAAAACCCGAAGAGTTTTGCCTTGCCGCAAGCCTATTTTACCTTGGCCATTAGCCAAGAACTGGCCGGCAACAAAACCGAAGCGTTAGAGGCTTATAAACACTTGGTGGAAAATTACGCCAAAACCTATTTTGGCAGCGTAGCCAAGGATAAAATTAAAGAATTGCAGAAATAGTTTTGCCGCATACCCCGCCGATACTATCCGGCGGGGTTTTTTTGTGTAACCCGGGGAAACCCGTAAAACAAGGAGATGTATGTTAAAAAAGTTATCAGCCGTACTGATGTTATCCGTCCTGCTGGCCGATTTTTCTTACGGAGCCGGATTTGGTTTGTATGAATACAGCGCACGCGGTACCGCAATGGGCGGCGCCACGGTAGCCAACAAGGCAGAGCCTGCCTCTTTGGCGGTAAACCCCGCGCTCATCACCGAACTGGACGGCACCCAAGCCCAACTGGGGCTTACCGTCGTAACCGCTAACGCCAAAACCACCGTGGCCGGGCAAAAGCGCGGCCTTAAAAGAGATATTTGGTATTTGCCCAATTTTTACATTACCCAAAAATGGAGCGACCAAGTGTCCGTAGGTTTAGGCGGATTTTCCCGCTATGGCTTGGGGGGGGAATATGATGACCCCGTTGAAACATGGCTTGGAAGTAACTTGGCCTATAAAGTAAAACTGGAAACCTTTTCCTTCACTCCGACGATTGCCGTAAAAGCCAATGACGAATTTTCCGTGGCTATGGGCTTGGAAGCAATGGTAATTGGGTTTACCCAAAACTCTTACTTTAACTTGCTTAACACTCCCAAAAATCCGAACTCCCAATACGAAATCAGCGGTTCGGGCGTAAGTTGGGGGGGAAACTTCTCCTTTATCTACCGCCCCGAGTGGGCCGAAAAGTGGTCCTTGGGCGCAATGTACCGCACCAAAGTAAAACAAAAACTTAACGGACGCATTAATGCTAACGGAAACACTATTGAACTTATTAACATCCATGGAGCCGATGCCGAAGGTGCTATTACTTTGCCGGATAGTTTAACGGCGGGAGTTTCGTTCAGCCCGACGGAAGATTTGATTTTGGAAGCCGGTATCGTGGGCACCTTTTGGAGTGCATACGACCAAATTCTTATCCAATATAAAGACAGCGAATCCAGCCCGGTTATCCGCAACCAGAAAAAATACAAAGATACTTACCGCTTAAATTTTGGGGCGGAATATAATTTGAACCCGAATTGGGCAGTACGCGCGGGCTATGTATTTGATAAATCACCTATTAACAAGCACGAAATGGACACCCTCGTGCCAGTGGACGACCGCCATATCGCCAGCGTAGGCGCAGGCTATCATAATGATACTTGGAGCGTGGACTTGTCCTACTCGCACGTTTTTGCCCGCAGTTTGAGCGGCAGATCGGAACAACTGCAAAATTTACCAATGAAATACACCGACGGCAAAAGCGATATGTACGGCTTGACCGTTGGCTATAAATTTTAGCAGTATTGTTGTACCCGTTAAAAAACCCGCCAGGAAAGGGCGGGTTTTTTGTTTATAGCAAAAAGGAACCTCTTTCTTATGGCATTATATACCACCTGTTAGAGGCGGAAAGTTCGTGTATCGCCACCGTGGTTTGCTCTCCACCCAAACTTTTAATTAGTTTATAGTTAGAATCATAAATACTGTTTGCATAACAAACAGTTTTCCCCGGAAGTTTGGGGGAGTGTGCCAAGTGAATAATGCACCGCAAGTGCAAATTGTTTTCATTTACCTCAATATCATCGTAACCCTTGGCCGCATAAGGCCGCCCGCCATTATAATCAATAGCAAAACCGTCGCACCGCTGTTGGTCGTGCCCCTTGGGGGAGCAACCAGCAATATCCACATCCACCCCGTCTAATGTATCTGGCGGATACTCTCCGTTAGCCAAATAATAGGCTTCTAAGGCTGTCTTTAATGGGCGTAACGTCATCATTATTTTTTGATAACGGGCCTTTCCGACAGCAATCTGGTACTGTGGCACCGCCACCGAGGCCAATATACCAATGATAAGGACGACGACTAATAGTTCTATAAGCGTAAAGCCACTACTAACAACCCACGCGGTAGATCCTGAAACAAGTTCAGGATGACCTTCTTTTTTCATAAAGTCGTTATCCCCGAGTGTATTGCGGCCCGCTAGGGTGCGGCCCTCAGGGTTTGGGAATCCGTTGTTGCCGTTGTCATCCCAGGCGTGGACCTAGGATCCAGTCTGTTTATTAGAGAAACTCTTTGTTTTATTTCTGGATTCCGGGTTCCCGCCCGTATGCGGGCCCCGGAATGACAACAAAGATAACGCCAGTTCCCCGAACACTCCGCGCCAGCAGTTTCTCGGGAATGACAAAAGGAAAAATTGGTTATTCCAGTCTCTTAATAAGTGGCCTAATCGGCCCATATTCGCGTTTTTCATTATACCCACCATTTTTGATAAATTTTGCTACAACTCAAAATTTATCAAAAAAAAAAAAAGAGTCAAGCCCTTTTAAAGTAGGCAAGCCAACAAACAGGATTTTTTCAACAGGAATTACAACAAGCCGGCTTTTTCCAGCAATTTTTGCACTAGGCGGGATACCGCGTATTCTTTTACATCTTGGGCGGACACGCGGACAAATTCCTCCGGCACCGGGAAAGCGGGGGGGAGTGTAACCTTCCACAAATCCGCATAAATCACGCGGTGGGAAAGAACGTGCTTGACGGGGGCCACCAGCAACTGAGGCTTTTTGAGCCAAGAGGCCTGGGGCAGAGAATCCGCCGCAGAGGCGGTTTCCAGCAGCGGGGGCTCATATAAATTTTGCCAAATGTCGCCCGCCACGCGCTTATGCAGCCAAGTATTTTTGCCCTGCTCTACATATATATAGTGGAAATAGCGTGCGGAAATTTTGGTCTTTTGCTGTTTTACGGGGAATTTTTCCGCCTGCCCGTTTTGGTACGCCTGACATTGCTCCGCCAGCGGGCAAAGCAAGCATTGGGGGGAGGCGGGCGTACAAACCGTCGCGCCGAAATCCATTATAGCCTGGTTGTAATCGTCCGGGTGGGTTTTATCCAGCAACTTTTGGGCCAGCGCGGAAAACTCCTTCTTGCCAGCGGGGGAATCTATCGGCGTTTTGATTTCAAACACGCGCGAAAGCACCCGATAGACATTTCCGTCCAGCACCGCATAAGGCATTTTGTAGGCAAACGAGCAAATCGCGGCGGCGGTATAGTCGCCCACGCCTTTCAGCGCGCGAACACCCTCATAAGTGGTAGGGAAAACACCGTGCATACTTTTGGCGGCCGCGTGCAAATTCCGCGCGCGGGAATAGTAACCCAATCCCTGCCAATATTTCAGCACTTCGTCCTCGTCGGCTTCGGCCAGCGCGGCGGGGTTTGGAAAGCGCTCTGCAAAGCGCACATAATAGGAAAGGCCCTGCGCCACGCGGGTTTGCTGCAAGATGATTTCGGAAAGCCAAATCAAATACGGGTCCCGCGTGTGCCGCCAAGGCAAATCACGCTTATTTTGCTGGTACCAAGTTAGCAAAAGTGCGGAAAAAGTACTCATATATAGATTGTAGAATTTTAAGAGGGGGGGCGCGCGAATATTTGCGGGGGATTTAGGACCGCCGGGGTCTGATAAGTGGTAGGCTGGCAGTGCTGGCTGAAACGCCCGGTTATTTGAAGGCCTCCCAGTAAGGGGGAAAACTACATAAAAAAGAAACGCGATTCCAACAGAACCCTCGGTTATTTTAGCACGCCCGAACGGGCCGCCGTGATTTATGGGGGAAGGCTATTTGCTAACGCCTTGGGGATTTTTTTTAATTTGATTAGGGGGCGACGGCCAGCAGTGGGGGGGATTTC
>NZ_DJOA01000034.1:0-13323 GCF_002437085.1 Candidatus Avelusimicrobium stercoris
TTTGCTCAAATATAAAGGCCTTGTCAAGGATAAATAACTTATGAAAAAAATACTTCTTGCCCTGTTGGCGGTGGGATGTTTTCTTCCTATATATTCCCAAACTTATTATCAAAAAGTGCCAAAACTGGTACCTGTTGGGGATGGCACCTATCGTATTTTATATGAGTATGTTCCGGTAAACGAACGAGGCTATGCAAGCCCCATTGTCGTAGGGCAGGAGCAAACGGCGCAGGAAAACGCCGCCTTAAATGATGAGGCTGCCCGCTGGGCGCGCGGGGAAAGCGCCAACAATGATACGCAAAAAACAGCCACCCCTGTAATACAACCCATACAGTCTAAGCGGGAGCAAAAATCAAAAACCGCTGAAAAACCGTATTTATCTATTGGTGCATCCCTTGCCCGTAGTTCTTTTTCCGGCAAAGAAGAGTACCGCGGCTATTCTTTTAAAGATGATTTTTCCGACACGACCCCTTTTATTAAAGCTGCGTTCGGGACCCGAATTAATCCCAATATCCGCACAGAGATTTTTTACCAATATCGTGACGAGATGGAAGATGAAGGAACAAGTTGGGAGGCCTCCGCTAGCTTGCAAGATTTCGGTTTGAATGTTTTTCTGACATTAAACTCCAACTCCAAAAAGGCCAGTTTATTTATCGGGGCCGGCTTGGCTGGCACATTAGTCAACCCCTCTTATAAAGTGAGAGGCCGTGATATTTCCGATTTGTATGATACTGATTTGTATGATACAGATTTGTTTTTTACCCCATCCGGTTATATTGGTATAGAATTTCCGGACGCCTCCGGAGATATTATTACCGACATTACTTTGTTTTACAGCAAAACCTTTCTTAACCGTTCAGACACCATAGCCGGCGTTAAACTAACGCTGGAAGATATAGATAGCTACGGAATTTCCGTAAATATCCGCTTTGATTTATAGAGGCACTTATGGCCCGCTATGTAATTGCCTTGTTGGTTCTAATAAACGCATATAACTCCCTTGGCAGAATGTATCATATAAGATGCATTATTAATATAAAGAGAGGACAAACGGTATTATTTTCCAAGTGATTTAATAAACTGTGCGCCGCCGTGCAGGATAAAATAGCCGATTATATAGACTGCGTCCTTTTTGTGGCAGCGCCTCCAACAGCAAATCTGTTGGGCAAGAGGGCCTCGCTCGTCTGCACGAGCAGTCAGGCCAAGAGCATTGCCATTTACCAAGCGCTTGACTTGTACACCGCCGGCAGAAAGCCATATTAATTGTAATAGTTAAATATTTTTGTAGTTTTTGTAACGCCCGTCGCTTAATACCGGCGGGCTTTTTACTGTTAGTCCTTTTCGTCATCCCGGAAGGTTTTTATCCAGGCTCTTGTTGTTGCAGTTTCTGTCATCCCCGAGTGTTTCTGTCGGGGATCCGTTGTTATCAAAAAAGGAAACGACAGATTCCCGAACGCTCCGCGCCGGCAGGCACTCGGGAATGACAACAAAAACAACAGCAACTAGAACGACAGATTCCGTAACCCTGCGGGCCGCCAAACCTTACGGAATGACGTCTGATTGGGGTTGCCGCACGGCAAGTTTAGGTTTTACTTTAATTGAACTATTAGTCGTCGTACTCATTATTGGCATATTGGTGGCGGTGGCGGTGCCGCAATATCAGGTGGCGGTGGATAAGGCCAAATTTGCATCCAATATGCCGCTGTTGGATGCGGTGGAAAAGGCCCAAGAAGCGTATTACTTGGCAAACGGCCAATATGCAAGCACCTTTGACCAGTTGGATGTGGAAATACCGAAGACCTATGCGTATAAAATGCCCGAGAGTTGGGGTGGAGATTGCTGGGCGACTGGGGAGAAGTGGGGTTATCCGCATATCTGCACCAACCAATGCTATTCTTTTATTGCTCCTTGGACACCGTATGATGCCGTATATTTCCGTACGCATAATTATTCCAGTTCTTATAACAGGGTATGCGTGGATGCCAAAAGAGCCTGTCTTATTGGAAATGAATGGTCAAATTCTACTCCCGCCCGTTGGCGTCGGTTGTGTAACGCCTTAGGCACGGAAACTTCCCAGCGTTATGCCGGGGGAAGCGTTGTTAATTCTCCCACTTGGGATTTGCGCTAATTTTTTATCTAAAATGAGCCTAGTCTCACGGTTTTTGCCTTGTGCGCCGAGAAACCCCATATGCGCACAAACAAAAACATCGCTCCGCCTTTCAAATCCCTGCGGCATAAAGCAGTTTATGCCACACTCTATATTTCTGTATAAATTTAAAAACCCCCGCGGAAATGCGGGGGGTAATGTTGTATAACGAGACAGAGGGAGGGATTTGCCCTGCATAAATTTCCTGACGGAAATTTTGCCCGGGCCCGCCCTCGCGGTGTTCGCCTTTCGGCTTGTGGCCTCAAACTCACACAACGCTGCGGGCTTCAAATCCCGACGCAACATCAAGCAATTGGTGTTGCTCCACCTCTCCATAAATTAAAACCCCCGCCAAAATTAGCGGGGGTTTTAAATTTATACGGAGAGGGAGGGATTTGAACCCTCGAAACCTTGCGGTTTACAGGTTTTCGAGACCTGCTGTTTCAACCACTCACACACCTCTCCAATTATGCCGTCGCCGAGTGGCGGGTATCGGGCATCTACCTCTATTATAGCAAACTTTTGTGCGCTCCTGCGCCGGGCCTACAAATTCCTTATACCTTTTGCAAGAATTGCGCCACCGCCGTCTGCGCCCAGGCAAATTCGTCGTGCCCGCCCACCGGGGACAAAAAACGTTTTTCCCGTCCGATAAAGTCCGCCAGTTTGGCGCTTTGCCGCCACGGAATTGTTTTATCCGCTTGGCTCATACACACCAAAACGGGTAAATTTTCCGGCAGTTTTTTGGCGGATTTTACGTTATCAAAACGGTTGAAATACAAAAAGGGCGTTACCAAAAGCGCCGCCAAGCGGTACCAGCGCGAAGCGGGCGAATAGGCGTGCGTGCGCAAGCATACCGCCATATCGGGCGTACTTAAAAACGGGCTTTGCAATACGAGGGCCTTAAAGGGCAGTTTCCCCAGTTCGGCGGCCGCATACAGCGCGGGAGCGTTGCCCAGCGAGTGCCCAAAAAGAACTATATCCTTGGGCGAAATTTTTAGGTCCTTTAATGCGTAGCGTACCGCGCAAAGCGCATCTTCAAACACCGTTTTTTGCGAGGGTTTCCCTGCTGATAAGCCAAACCCGCGGTAGTCAAACAGCATAACCCCATATCCAAGCGGCGCATAGGCTTGGGCAAACGCTTCAAAGTGTGATACATTTCCGCCCCGCCCGTGGAAAAAAAGCAAGGTTGGAAAGTCGTTTTTCGCCGGGAGATATACTCCGGTAATCATTTTCCCGTCCGGCGCGGGGAAGGCAATATTTTGAAAGGGTAATTTTAAGGGCCAGCGTTTTTTTTGCGGGCGGAAAACAATATGCGCCCCCACGCGCGTCAGCGCGTACCAGACGGCAATTAAAAAGAGTAAAATCAGTAGTCCAAGCATATCTTTATTATATCTTTTGTGGCGGGCGGTCTGCCTGCGGTATTTGGTATAATCGGGGTATGCGTAAACAAGTGTTAGACGAACTTTTTAAAGAACAATTTTTGGACGATGCATCCTATCAAACATTGTTAAACAAACTCCGCCCTGCGGATAAAAGGACGTGGCTGTCCCACCGTTTACTAGCGGCGGGGACAGCGTTTATCTTGGCCGGTTTGGTGTGCTTTGTAGCGGCCAACTGGCAGGAAATGGGCCTCTTGTTGCGCCTTTCTTTGCCTCTTATTGGGCTTGTGCTGTGTGGGGCAATGGCCTCTTACAAAAAGTTGGATAGTTGGCTGGGGCAAAGTTTTGCCTTTGGTGCGGCGGTGATGATTGGGGCCTTTTTGGCGGTCTTCGGGCAAATTTACCAAACGGGCGCTTTTTTATATGAACTTTTTGGCCTGTGGGCGCTCTTGCTTTTGCCGCTTTGTGTGCTTACGCGTAATAAATGGATGGGGCTTTTTACGCTATATGTGGCTACGTTGTATTGGCAGTCGTTCCAAGGGGGAATTTTAACGGACGGCTTTTGGGGCGGAGCCGTAAGCGTGTATTTTGTGGCGTGGGCACTAACCGAGTTCTTGCCAGCCTGCAAGACTTGGGGTGAGGGCTTTAAACGCTTTATTTGGATGCCTTTAAGCGTCTATGCCACTTTATGGGGCGGTTTCTCGGTGGAAAAGGTGTTAAATTTCCCTAATGCGGGGTATTATTTAGCCGCGCTTGTGTTGGCGGGCTTTTTTCTGTGCTATGCGCGGCACAAAAAAGATGCGGCTCGCTTTGCCTGGAACGCGCTCGCCTTGACGGGGCTCGTGTGCGCGTATTTGGTGCAATGGCTGGAATTTAGGATGTTGGGATTACTGGTTTATTGTTTGCTTTTTATTGCAAGCGGACTAATGAGTTACCGCTTTTGGTTTAGCGCGCGGGAGGAAATTAAATGAACACGAGTGAAATTTTAAACGAAGTATCGCCCGAAAAACGCGCGCAGGCCGAAGCCTTTTTAAAACACCGCGAAGCCGTGGCCGTTCCCTTTTTGGTGCGGGCGATGTTGTTTATCGGCTCGCTGGTTTCGGCGGGGTTCTTGGTGTGGATAGCCGACCGTTTACTGGCCGGAATTATCCCGGTGTTAGGGCGCGGCGTGCTGTTTATGGTCGTGGGCTTTTTACTGGGGAAAACGGCCGCCAATTTGCCGCCCTTGCGTGGGGCGTGGCGCCGGCAGTTAGGGGGACTCATTGGCCTGGCCGGGCAGATTATGCTGGCCTCCCGGCTGACCGATATTCCGGGTGTGTCCGTTTGGATGGGTGTGCTGGCTGTGGCGGTGGTCTCTTATCCGCTTTTTAAAAATCCCTTTAACCGCTTTTTGTGGTGTGCGGTGGCGGCCAGCAGTTTGTATGCCCAGGTGGATTGGGAGTGGCACTGGTCTTTTTTTGCTGTGGCGCTTTCCGCCTTTTGCGCGTTTGGCGTGGCGCTTGGAGTGTTTGGTAAGCGCAAGTTTAATTGGTATCCGTTGGCCTATGCGCTTATTTGGTGGAGTATGATTTGTGCGGGAGAAACCGCAGACGTCAAAATGTGCTGGTACGGGTTAAACCCGGCGAGTGCGGTGTTGGCGGGGTGCGTGGCCTTGTACGGGGTATTTTTCCATAAGGGCAACTGGACCCGCGGGCAAATAGCATTTGCAGCGGGGGCGGTGGTGCTAGCCGCTCTTTTAAATTGGCCGACGGTTTTGGCCCTTATTTTAATGTACACCGGGTTTACCCTGCGCGACCGCGTGCTGGAAAGTCTCGGCACGGCGGGCGTGGTGTGCGGGCTCTTTTTATTTTACTTTACCCTAAATGTTGCGCTTTCCACCAAGGCGGCCTTGCTGGTGGCCTCTGGACTTATTTTGTTGGTCCTGCGGAGGATATATGCGAAATAAACTAATTTTCCTTTATGCTATTTGTTTGGCGGTGTGCTTTGGGGGCTATGCCATTTATACCCAGCACGCACTGAAAAAGGCACAGACCTTTTATTTTAAAATAGAAAACCGGGATCCCTTGGCGTTAATGAGTGGGGAATATATGCAACTAAATTACTCTTTTGAGTGGGAGTTTATTGTTGAAAAAGCACCCGTCAAAGAAGTAACGCTGTACGTGGATGAGCGCGGTGTGGCGGGAAATGTCAAAACGGATAAACCGCTTGTTATTCCTGTACACCGTATAACGGGGCGTTTGCCACACCAGTTTTATTTTAAAGAAGGAACCGCCAAAAAGTACGACACTGCCGCCTATGCGCAGTTAAAACGCTTGCCAGACGGACGCTTTTTAATTAGCGGGCTGGCGGATGAAAAGTTAAAATTGCTGTAAGGGGGAATATATGAGCGAAAGTTGTAATCACGATTGCGCCGCTTGCAAAAGCGGATGTGCCGGGCATAACGCCCAAGCAATGCCCAAGGAAAAACCGCATAAATTAAGCCATATAAAACACGTTATTGGCGTGGTGAGTGGCAAAGGCGGCGTGGGCAAAAGTTTTGTTACGGGGCTGTTGGCCTCGGAAATGGCGCGCAGAGGGTTTTCGTGCGGCGTGTTGGATGCCGATATTACGGGTCCGTCCGTGCCTAAAATGTTCGGCCTGCACGAACGCGCCACCGGCGACCAGAACGGCATTTACCCGGTTAAAACCCAAACGGGCATACAGGTAATGTCTTTAAATTTGCTCTTGGAGCACGAGACCGACCCCGTCATTTGGCGCGGTGCGTTGATTACGGGTACGGTGCGCCAATTTTGGACGGACGTCATTTGGCAGGATGTGGATTATTTGTTTATTGATATGCCGCCCGGCACGGGGGATGTAACGCTGACGGTGTTCCAAAGTCTGCCGATTGACGGTATTGTCATTGTATCCTCGCCGCAGGAACTGGTGCAGATGATTGTGGGCAAGGCCGTTAAAATGGCTAAAATGATGAACGTGCCCGTTTTGGGGTTGGTGGAAAATATGAGTTATCTAAAATGCCCCGATTGCGGAAAGGAAATCTCCGTCTTTGGCAAAAGCCGCGCCGAAGAGCTGGGCAAAACCTTTGGGCTTTCGCCCGTGGTCCGCTTGCCGATAGACCCGTCTGCCGCGCAGGCGGTGGATGCGGGGCGCATAGAAACCGTGCGCGAGGACGCCGTAAACCCACTGGCGGATAAACTTGCCGCCCTGTAAAAAGAGGCCTAACCGATTATAGGACCATTGGTACCGCCGGGTGGGGCCAATGGCCCTTGTTTTAGGGGCGGATATATTGAATAATATGATGGAAATAATTTTGTCGTAAAGGACCAGATATGAGAGTATTTTTAGCCATTTTTTTAAGTGTTGCGCTTTGTTCCGGCGCGTGGGCGGGTAATCCTTTAAAAAATATTAAAAAGGGCGTCGGGGCGCTAAAGAAAGCCCCGAAAGTGGCAGAAGTAAAAATCCCCAAAGTGGCCGTTCCGAAAGCCAAAGTCCCGGCTGCGGCTCTTCAAACGCCCCGGTTTTCGGTGCCGATTCCCAATGCGGCGGTGCGCTTGTCCGTTTCCCAGCAGGTGGACGAAGCGACTATTGCACGCGTATTGCTTAAAAGCCCTGCGCTAATGCACGCCTCCGCCCTGCCCGCGGTAAAGCCGTACCGCACCGATTTAATTAATATCCAATTGCAAATTGCGCATTTAAACAAGTACGCCACCGCCGAAGATATTTTGAAGAATCACAATCATCCCGCCGTTTTGGCCGCTTATAAGGCCTTGGAGGATATGGCCGCTATCGGTATTTACGGCTCGGTGGACGATATCCAATTATTACTGGCTTCGTACCAAGCGTTTGCGGATTCTGCCTTGGAGCCGATAGCCTTAACTACGGTGTCGCGTTCCTTGATTGCGCTGGGGATGTACCCGATGTTGGAAAAGGTTTTGACCAATGCCAAACCGACTTCCGCGCTGGAAGCCATTAACGAATTTTTGACGCATTACAATTTCCCGGTTAAGGTACATAGCCATACGGCCTATGCCTCGGTGGAACGCGTAAACGAGATGTCCGTTCCGTTGGGACCCCTTTCCAGATTAAATGGTAAATTTACCGTTGAGGCGACGAATAAATGGGTGCTGTCCGCCTATGAACGCCGCTTGCCCAAAAAAGCGCAAACTAAACCCGTATCGCCTGCGGCGCAAAAGCCCGCCGCCACTGATACGCCCGTGCAAGCCCCGGCGGAACCCGCGGAGCAGGAACCTGCGGCGCAGTCCGTTCAAGAAGATGCGCTATCCTATGACCCCGTTATTCCGGTGTTGGACGAAAAACCGCGCCCCGGGTTGGTCAGCAAGGTTTATCCGTCCGGCCTGCGCGACGAGGACAGTTTGGTGCGCGATTGGCTGATTTCCTTTAAAACCGGATATTTTAAACCGCGCAACCAAGTGGAAGCCATTATGGGGATGTCGCCCGCCAAGGCCAACAACTTAATGGAATTTTTGTATTATATGCCCTTGGACGAAGCCGAGCGCGTAATTTTAACCCCAATCCGCGAGAAGGGCCGCCTGCCGGACTTTATGTACGATGCGCGCTTGATTGAGGGCACGCGCCGCCTGCCTGCTGGATATTATAAAAATAAATTTAACGAAAACGTAAAACGCTTTGTGGAACTGGCCGACGGGGAAAACACGCTTTACGAGTTTGATATGGAACTCAAAGACCTCGTCAGCAGTATGGCTGATTACAGTTTTAAGCAGGGCTTTGCCTATAAAAACAGCCCGGCCCTTACAAACGGTTTGCGCGCCAACTGGCACAAAATTGAAGTGGCTATTAACCGCCCCGGTTTAAAGGCGGACCGCGAAATGGTAAACCGTCTGTGGAACGAGCCCGTAGTACTGGAAGACGGCACCAAGGTCAGTTTGCGTGATTACTTTACGCAAACGCGCTCTACCGCGTTTTTTAAAGAAGGCAAAACCCCCGAATTTTATTTGAACAGCGACCGCTGGGTGTCTTGGGAAAACGAACGTCGCAACTTGGCCGCAGCTGAATACGTCGGCCGCCCCGAAAAAACAACTTGGTGGGATAAGGTTCAAAATTGGTTAGTATTGGGCAACTCGTCCCAGTATTTAACGCTGGACCAATTTGGCGATGTAATGCGCACCGAGTTTGAAAAGGGGTTTGGCGGCGCGGCGGCGGACAGCCCGTATTTGGACTGCTTGGCCGGAGCGGAGGACGAAGGTCCCTCTTCGCTGACGATGAAGGTAAACAACTTTGATAAAGTGGGCGGCGTTTGTCAGGCCGCATTTGGCGACGGCGGTTATATGGGCCGTGTGGAAAAAAATTACGACGGCACTTCTACCGTCAGCCGTTTTGAACCGCAAAATTTTACCAATGTAAAAGTGGTAACCTTTGATTTAAAAACCCTCCAACCGCGTGTGCAAACCTTAAAATCCGTGCCCTATTTAAAGGATTTAAAAAAACCGGATGTGGACCAAGTCCGCGCCGGGACAATGGTGGGCGACGGTTTGGACCCCACGCGTGATTTGCTGGATGTGCGCCAGGCGGATAAAGCGCTTTTAACGATTCCTCATTTAAAGGCGACCATTTATCCCTTTGCCCGCTTGGGGGCTTATACGGGTGTGGTACCGGATTATTTGACAGGTGGCGGACTCGGCGGATATTTGGCGCTCTTTACGCCCGATTTTTATCCGCTTAAAACGGTTTACCGCCTGCGCTTTAACGGCTGGAAACCCTATTTGGAAAAAGCGTATTACGTCCGCAAGGAAGTTCCGGCTCTTTCCGGCGCGATTCACCGCGACCGCCTGACGTTTAGCGAACAGGTGCAAGACCGCGTGGTTAATCCTGCCGAAAAGACCGAAAAATAAAGCCTTTTTTAGTAAAATCCCCGCTTTTAGTCCGGCGGGGATTTTTGTCTTCTTCCAAAAAAGCGTTCTTTGGGCGTAATTAAATGTTACAATGAGCGTAGGGGGAAAAAGTATGAGTCTGATTTTAAGCAAATTGGCTGACACAATCGGCGACTCGCCGACCTTAAAAATAAACGCAGCGGCCCGCGCCTTAAAGGCCGCCGGGCAGCCCGTAATTCACTTGGGCGGCGGAGAGCCCACTTATCCGGCCCCGCAGGCGGCGGTGGATGCTATTATCAAAAAAGCGCAAAGCCGCAAAATTAAATATTCTCCTTCCTCCGGCACGCCGGAGTTGAAAAAAGCCGTTTTGCATTATACGCTTAACCAATATGCCCGCCGTTACGAGCCCGCCAATGTCCTCGTGTCCGCGGGGGCGAAGCAGGCGCTTTTTAACTTTTTGCTTGCCGCGGTAAACCCCGGCGACGAAGTCATTTTCCCGGCCCCTTTTTGGGTAAGTTACCCCGAAATGGTGCGTATGGCGGGGGGAACGCCCGTTATCGTACGCCCGGCGGAAGGGTTAATGGTGAAGGCCGAACAAATTTTAAAGGCCGTTACGCCTAAAACCAAAGCCATTTTGATTAACAGCCCGTGCAATCCGTCGGGCCAAATTTACAGCGCGGATTTTGTAAAAACCATTGTGGAATTTGCCGAAGCCAACCAAATCTTTTTGGTAATGGACGATATTTACCGCGAACTTGTTTTTGACGGACAAACCACGCCGAACCCCTGCCAATATGCGCAGGCGGCGGAAAATTTAATTATCATTAACGGTGTATCAAAACTCTACGGCCTGACCGGGCTCCGTATCGGTTGGGCGGTGAGTGCGAATAAACCGCTTATTGCCGCTATGGGCCGTATGCAGGCGCAAAGCACATCCTGCAACAGCGATTTGAGCGAAACCGCTGCGGCCGCCGCCTTAATGGGCGACCAAAATGTAGTGGCGGACCTTCGGCGCGTATTGCAGGAAAACCGCGATGCGCTGCTTGCCGAGGTTGCCAAGATTCCCAATGTGCGCGTGCAAAAGCCGCAGGGAACCTTCTATTCGTTCATAGATTTTAGCCACTATAACGATGATTCCAATGCGCTTGCGCAGTATTTGCTGGAAAAAGCGTTGGTGGCCGTAGTGCCCGGAAAAGCGTTTGGAGCGGAAGGGTACCTGCGCGTCAGTTTCTGTGCGGACAAAGCCTCCATTATTGAGGGCGTACGCCGCATACGCTGGGCGCTGGATAAAACCGCCCCGAACGAAATAAAAATCGGGGATAAATTAGTTACGAGGGATTAAAATGAAAACATTAAATGCTAAACCGGATTTCTTTAAACCGGATTATGGTTTGGAGCACGCCGGTATTTCTACCAATAAAACCGTGTACTGGAACTATTCCACTCCGGCTTTGTACCAAGAAGCCTTGGACCGCAAAGAAGCCAATGTGGTGTACGGTGGCCCGCTGTGCGTAAGCACCGGCAAACACACCGGCCGCAGCCCGAACGACCGCTTCTTCGTGGAAACCAAAGACATTGAAGGTAAACTCTTTTATAACAAAAGCAACAAAGGTATTAAACCCGAATACTTTGATAAAATCTTTGCCAAGGTAAAAGAATATGTAAAGGACAAAGACCTCTTTGCCCGCGATGCGTATGTCGGTTCCAGCGAAGCCTCCCGCCTCAAAGTGCGCGCCATTACGGAATGCGCCTGGACGAACTTGTTTGTCAAAAATATGTTCATTGAACCCAAACGCGAAGAATTAAAATCCTTCGTGCCGGAATTTACGCTTATCTGCCTCCCCAAAATGAAAGTGGACCCCGCCACCGACGGCACCACCAGCGAAACCGCGATTTTGATTAACTTTGAAAAGAAGATTATCTTGGTAATCGGCACCGAATACGGCGGCGAAAACAAGAAATCCTTGTTCACGGTAATGAA
This sequence comes from Candidatus Avelusimicrobium stercoris, assembly GCF_002437085.1. Classification (NCBI taxonomy): domain Bacteria; kingdom Pseudomonadati; phylum Elusimicrobiota; class Elusimicrobia; order Elusimicrobiales; family Elusimicrobiaceae; genus Candidatus Avelusimicrobium; species Candidatus Avelusimicrobium stercoris. The sequence goes on from NZ_DJOA01000034.1 coordinate 11,356, forward strand.
CTTCCTCTTGCCGCAGAAAGGTATTATGACGATGCACTGCTCCGCCAACGTGGGCGATAAACAAGACAGTGCCATCTTCTTCGGTTTGTCCGGTACGGGCAAAACCACCTTGTCCGCCGATATGACCCGCGGCCTCATCGGCGACGATGAACACGGCTGGGACGATGAAGGCGTGTTCAACTTTGAAGGCGGCTGCTACGCCAAAGTAATCCGTTTGAGCCAAGAAGCCGAACCCCAAATTTACTCCACTACGCAGAGCTTCGGCACCGTGTTGGAAAACGTGGTCTTTGACCCCGAAACCGGCAAACTCAACTTGGACGACGACACCTTGACCGAAAACACCCGCGCCTGCTATCCGCTTAACTTTATTGAAAACGCGGTGGAAAGCAAACGCGCTCCGCATCCGAAAAACATCATTTTCTTGACCTGCGACGCTTTCGGTGTAATGCCGCCTATTTCTAAATTGACGCCCGACCAAGCCTTGTACCACTTTATCAGCGGTTACACCGCCAAAGTGGCCGGTACGGAAAAAGGCGTAAAGGAACCGACCAGCACGTTCTCTACCTGCTTCGGCGGTCCGTTTATGGCCTTGCACCCGTCTGTGTATGCCGAACTTCTCAAAAAGAAAATTCAAGCGCACAAAGTGGATTGCTGGCTCGTCAACACGGGCTGGATTGGCGGCCCCTACGGCGTCGGCCACCGCATCAGCATTAAATACACCCGCGCGCTCTTGAACGCGGCTTTGGACGGCAAATTGGCGAAGGTGGACTTCATCACCGACCCGGTGTTTGGCTTCCAAATCCCGACTTCTTGCGAAGGCGTACCGTCTGAAATTTTGAACCCGATGAACTCTTGGGCCAACAAGGAAGAATATATGGTAAAATATGAGTCCTTGGCTAAGTCGTTCATTGAGAACTTCAAAAAGTACGAATCCGGCTGCTCTAAGGAAGTTTTGGCCGCCGCGCCGAAAGTAAAATAAGCGCGCAGTCAGTTAATTTAACGGAGCCGTTTGGCAAGTAACCCTTACCAAGCGGCTCCAAATATACTAAAATTTAATAAAGAGATTTATCTTTCACACAAATAGGAGAATTAGTAATATGGCAAAAGCAAATGCAAAATTTATGGCCCCGTTGACCCCCAGCGCCGAATTGGCCGCCGTAGTGGGTTCCGCGGCTCTTCCCCGCACCGAAGTTGTTAAAAAAATGTGGGAATACATTAAAAAGAACGGCTTGCAGGATGCCAAAAATAAACGGATGATCAACTCTGATGCGAAATTGGCCCCGATTTTTGAAGGCAAAAAACAAATCAGTATGTTTGATATGAGCAAATATCTTTCCAAACACTTGGCCAAATAAGCCCTTTGGAAGACGATTTAAACCCCGGCGGCATAACTTTGTGCTTCCGGGGTTTTTAACACCTGTACGCGGGGAAACGGCACAGAAAATCAGCCCTTAATTTTATATGCGGAAATTAACAGATGAACTTGCTTATCAGGTCTTGTCGGTGGTGGAGGAAATCCCCTCGGGCAAGGTGGCCTCTTACGGGCAAATTGCAACTCTAATCGGGCGGGAGAAAAACTCCCGGCTGGTGGGCAAAATTTTAAGCCGCGCCGAATATTACGGCGAGTATCCCTGCCACCGGGTAGTGAACCACGCGGGCCGGTTAGCCCCCGGTTTTGCGGCGCAAAAGAGCCTTTTATTAGCGGAAGGCGTACCCTTTAAAGACGCTGTTCACGTGGATATGAAGCGCGCCCGTTGGGACTGCTAACTTTTTAATTTTTCTTACCTTTTTTCACTTTTTATAAATCCAACTTTTTTGTTGTTTGCCTTGTCGTTTGGTGGCGACATTACAAAAGGAGTGTTGCCTCATAAATCAAACGAGTGCGGAAAATCTGCCGCCCGCAGGGTTTTCAGAATCTACCTTATGGGTAGTGGTTGTTATTTAATGAAGTCATACTGGAAGGTTTCT
>NZ_DJOA01000053.1:0-5399 GCF_002437085.1 Candidatus Avelusimicrobium stercoris
TATAAAAACGCGTATAAAAGGCTGTTTTGCTCAAATATAAAGGCCTTAACAAGGAGAAAAAATGAAGAAACTTCTTTCCGTATTAAGTGCACTGTTGCTTACAAATGTGTTGTTTGCCGCAGGTGCCAATAAAATGACAATGGTAACATATTTCCCTGTCAAATATGTGGCATATAGCCAAGTAGATGTAATGAAGCAAATGGACGTCGGTTTAACATCTGCCTGCCAAATGAATTTAGGTTGCACAACAGACGAGGGTTTCAATACGGGCAAATCCCTGCGCGTAAATAACCTTTTAAAAATAGCGGGGGGAAAACTGGAACTTAATGACGCGCCGGCTATCGTGGGAACTACGGCCCTTATGGGTAGTGGCAACGGAACGGCGGACTTTGATTTTGAAACCAATTTGCGCATAGGCAATTACAAACAAGGTTACACGATGCAAGCGGAGAATATGTATTTGAGCGAACTTAATTTGTTTGGTTATAAGCTCCCGGCTTGTAGTGGGGAAACAATGAGTTGGCAGAAACTCAAATTAAAGAACAAGGACGAAGTATATTTGGTCTGTGGCGAAGCGGAAAAAGGGGAAGAGACTTGTACCCCTAGTAAAAACGGCTTGGCAAAGTATTATGAAACTTGCTCTGACGGAAGTACCAAGATTACTTATACTTGGAACTATTCCACTTGCAAATATGATGCTTCTGGCTATTGTCCGAAAGAAAGCGATGATATATCTTGCTGTGTATTGCAGAAACATACTTATTATTATACTTGGAATGAGCCGCAGGATAGTAATCCATATGCTTGCGGGCATGATCTTGTTACCGAAACTGAGACGTATTATCGGGAAGAGGGGGCTAAAGATAAGTACGGGGCAGGACATGCAAATTTATGCCCGGCTAATGCTAACATTGGAATCCATTTGCGCGGAGAAAACTTGGGGTGGAATTGTCTTATTTCATCTACTGATTGGAGAGACCCTGAATACGCAGGGTGTAATAGGGGGGGAAAAATAGAAAAACTAATTTGTCAGTGGGATAAGAATACAGACAATACCTGTACGAAAAATCAAATTACTGATTTAGTTATTTCGGAACCTTAATATTATCTCTTTTAATTCCCCCGGCTACGCCGGGGGATAGTTATTTCTAAACTTAAATTATTTGGCGCCCGTACTGCCAAAGCCGCCCGTTCCGCGGGTCGTGTCCGATAGTTCGGCGGCCTCCTCAAAAGACGGGTACAGCGTGGGCAAAACCACCAACTGCGCCACCTTTTGCCCGGCTTCAAAGACAAATTCGCTGTTGTTTAAGTTGTACATACACACCAGCAGTTCGCCGCGGTACGGTGCATCTACGAGCCCTGCCATAGCCTTGATGCCCTTGCTTTCTACCGAACTTTTACCCCAGATAATGCCCGAGGTGTTTTCCGGCAGTTCCACGGCAATCCCGGTGCGCACCTTCACCACCGTGTGCGCGGGCAAAACCGTGCGTTCCAGGGCGAATAAATCCGCCCCCGAATCCGTCGCGTGCGCGCGGTGCGGAAGCAAAGCGCGCGGGTCCAACTTTTTGGCTTTAATAATGGGTTGTTGCATATCAGTTCATTAATTTTTCAATTTGCGTAAGCGCGTTTTGCGCGTAAATGCGTACGTTTTCGTCGTCCGTCTGAGCAAGCACCTTTAATTGCGGAATTAAACTTTTTAAAAGCCCGGTATCAAAGGCTCTGTCCGACGTGTAGGTAAACGCGTCCGGGTTGGATAATACGCCCGCCATATACGCGGCGGCGCGGGCGGCGTTGATACGCTCGTTCTTGTTGGCGCTTAACAGCCCTTGGCGGACGGTATCCACGGCGTTGCCGGTCATAAACCCGAGTGCCAGCGCATAGGTGGCCGAAGCGGGGGAATTATAATCGCGGCGGAGTTCTTTTGCGGTGGCGGCCAAGGTGTAATCCCGGTTTTTGGCAAGCCCGGTGGCAATTTGGCTCTGCACCGAGGGCACGGTTTCCGTCTTGGCCATTTTTAAAAGTTGTTTGGCGGCGCCTTCGCTGTGCAGGGTGGTCAGCCAAGCGGCGGACGCGGCGCGCGTGGTATCATCAGCCGAGGCAGAAGCCTGCTTTAAATATTTTAGTTGCGCCTTGGCGTCGTCCGTCAGCACGTTTAAAGAGCGCACTGCAAAGGCCGGGTCGTAGGCGTACAGGCGCACGATATCCAGCGCATAGTTTTGGTCGTTGGGGTTGATAATGCCATAAGCCCCGGCGGCGTACGCGCGCAAAACCAGGTCTTTGCTTTGCAGGGCGTTTTGCAAAACGGGGGTTAATTCCTCATACACCGCGCCCATTGCCGTAATAATAACGGCGGCAAAGGTTTGTTTGAGTGCGTCGTCGTTCTTCAAAACCAAGTTAAAAAGGGCGGGTTCCTGCGCCTTGGCGGGCGGATTTTTAACCAAACTGGCCCCGGCGGCAAAAACGGTGTCCGGGTCTTTGGACGAGCGGAAAAGTTGCAATACGCGCTGGTTTTCCGCCGCGGTGCGGTTATTTTTTTGCAAGAGCGGCAGGGCCTGTTGCAAGGAGTTTTGGGCCGAAGCCGATAAGGCGGCGCACAAAAGGGCCGCTAGTAAAAGGTGTTTTTTCATATTGTTATTATACCATTATATACGCGCGGGCCGGACCATAAAAAACCCCGGACGCGGGGCCCGGGGAAAGGAGGAGGAGAAAAAATTAATTTGCGGCAAAGGCTTCCAGCAAGCGTTCAGCGTTTTCGCCGCCTTTAAAGCGGTTCTTTTCTTGATTGGCGTAGAAACGCAAGTTGTCCGCTTCTTTCAGCACGACAATCTTCGTTCCGCCCAGCGCCAGCAAAAAGCGCAGATTGGTTTGATTTTTCATAGTTACCCCACAAGTTCATTATTCTTATACATTAATAGAATACCTGTTTCTTTGGGCTCAAACAAGGGTCTTTGGACCCAATAAAAATTAGGCCCCGGCCTAAGGGATATGGTAAAATACCCCTATGAAAAAATTATTTCTTTTGCTGGTCTGCCTGCTTTGCGCAGGTGTTTGCCGGGCGGAGGAGTCCCGCCTGATTATTAACCCCGGGCGCGAAACCTTTGTACATTTCCCGTCCGAAATTATGGGTTCTGATTATACCCTTACCGTTTTTCTGCCCGAGGAATTTGTGCCGCTTTCCAAGCGTTACCCCGTGGTGTATTTGTTTGGCCCCGGCCCCAAACAGGCCGAAGCAGGCCACGCCTTGGCCGCCAAGGAACAGGTGCTGGCGGTGGCGGTAAATTTTGAAGAGGAAGATTATAAAGAGGCCGACAAAATCGTGCGCTTTTTAGCGCGCGAGTTGGTGCCGTATATTGATACCAATTATTTAACGCTGGCCGCTCCCAACCGCCGCGTGCTGGCCGTGCAGGGGGACAAGGCCGCCAAGGTGGCCAAGGAACTTTTTTATAAGCCTAATTTGTTTGGCGCGCTCGCGCTTTTTTCGCCGGGTGCCGAAGCGGGAAACTGGGGTGAATTTACTCCGTCCGCGCGCGTTTTGGTAGCGGGGAGCCAAAGCGAACTGGCCGCGGCGCAAGCGTCTTTGGAGCGGGTAAATAAAACCTACGGGCGCGATTTTGCGCTGTCGTACCGGGGGAATAACAAAGATTGGTTTAGCGCGTTGCCGCTTGGGTATTTGCTTTCCGCCCCTAGTAAAGCCGCTTTAAAGCGTTTGGAGGCCCGCGTGTCGGACGCTAAATTGACGCTTGGCGGTGCAGTTGCCCTGCGCGTAAAAGCGCGCTTAAAGGGCGGTTTTGTGTTTGATTATGTGCCGCCTGTGGTGCGGTTTAGTCCGCCGTATTTAACTTGGAACGCGGGGCTTGGTACCCTGGAAATGCTGCCCGGGGCCGAAAGCGGGAGCGTAAAAATACAGGGCGGTGTGGATAAAATCACGTTTTCCACAAAAATTACGCTTAAAAAACAATAAAAATGCCCGAAAAAGGGCTTTTTATGCAAAAAAAAGTAAACTTGTCAACAGTTTTTTGAAAAAGTTTAAAAAATAAGCAAAAGGGGGCATTTTTCAAATCCCCGACGGGGAAAATCGGTTTTTTTATTTTATCCCCCTATACAAAGGGTAAGTTATCCACAGAAAAACGGACTTATCCACAAGGTGTGAAAACCGCGCGCCCCCGGAACCCGAAAAAAAGCCTTTTTGGGGGGATAAGTGTAGAGTAGCGGGGGAGTTATCCACAGGTTGTCCACAGCGTGTGGATAACGCGTGTGAAAATAAAAATTATCCGCGCCGGGCGCGCTTTTGCTATAATCAAAACAGGAGGATTTTTATATGAAATTAAGAACCTTTTTATTATTCTTATGTTCTGCGGCGTTATTTGCGTGCGCGTCATCCCAAAAGAACGACGAGGATATTCCGCGTCCTGCCAAGCGCGATCCGGTGATTGATGAGCAAGCCAAAAAGAACGAAAAACTCTATAACCAGAGCGAAGCCCGTATGGCTAAAACCCTGCGTCTGCCTGCGATTACTTACGAATTTGACTCCATCCGCCCGCCGGAATACGCCTATCCTTTTTTGGATAAGGTAGCCAACGTAATGAAGGACAAACCGTCCTTGCATTTGATTGTGGAAGGCCATACCGACGTGTTGGGTACGGCGGAATATAACTACTGGCTGGGGGCTTCCCGCGCCGCGGCGATGAAGGCCTATTTGGTCAGCCGCGGGGTAAATGCGGAGCGCATCCGTATTCACTCCTACGGCAAGGACAGACCGCTGACGCTGGATAATTCCAGCGACGGACGGAGAACCAACCGCCGGGTGGAATTTTCGTTCACCACCCGCCAATGGAATTCCATTTATTAATAAGTTAAGTTGTGGCTCATTTTTTACCCCGGAGGATTTCTTTTCCCCCGGGGTTTTTTGTTTGGTAATGTAGATTTTTCTTTTGGCGCGGTTCTCCGGGGTGGGGAAGTAGTTGTTATCAAAATAGAGGTCATTCTGAACTTGTTTCAGAATCTACCGCTTGGGTTGTTGGTCGTTTGTAAAAATAAAAGTCATACTGGAAGGTTTGCTGGCGAGGAGCGTTCCAGTATCTAATCCTTATTTTATAACGACAGATCCTGGACTACGACTTTCCAGGATGACGGCAACGACAAACAACAGATTCCCGACTACGACCTTCGGGAATGACAAGGAAAATAGAATAAGAACAAGACAAGCGTCATCCCCGAGAGTTTCTGTCGGGGATCTGTCGTTTCGTAAGGAAACGAAAACAACGTAACGACGGATTCCCGACTACGACCTTCGGGGATGACAAACGAAGTATGCTTCTTTGTTGTTTTTTGATTGGTCGTTAAAGGCCCTAAAAGGGCCGTATAAAAGAGTTTTTCCGTCTGGGTCCAAAAAAGGCTTG
>NZ_DJOA01000050.1:0-6547 GCF_002437085.1 Candidatus Avelusimicrobium stercoris
CCCGCTACGTTCGGATAGCGGATGTTGGCTTTTTCGCCGCAGATTTTTTTGAAATTGGGCTGTTGCACGAGGTTATCTCTAAACTGGTTGCCCAAAGCCAAATCAGCGCGGCCGTCTTTACCGGTTTTAATAGCCCCTTCCAACACAATGCTGCGGGCTTCACCGCCCTTGGAGGGGAACGGGTCCGTATAGGAAAATTTGGTAATCCACATTTCCTGCGGAATCGTGTCCACCACTTCCATAATTACAGGCGTAATGGTATGGTCAAACTGCAACATTTGCTGTAAGTTGGAGTTTTGGCTCTTCATTTTGCTCAAATTGCTTTGGATTTGGCTGGCCGTTAAACCGTCAAAATCGGCAATCGTCTGCGTGGCGGAAGCCTTGGTTTGGCGGAGATTTTTCTCGGCGCTCTTTACACCCAAATAGCCTTTGCCGATAAGGAGCAACAAAATAACAATCAGCACCGCGGCCACTTTCCAAGCGGTCAGGCTGGCGTTAAATTCGTAATCGCTCAAACGGTTGCCTTTGGTAAAGTCCAAATCTGGGGTTTTATGGTCGTGAAATTTGATGCTCGCGCCAATGGCGGCAATTTCCCCCGCCGAGCGCGTTTCAATGCCGTAAACCTCGCTTAAATTCCATTTGCGCACCGGCTTTTTGGAGTCGGCTTCCAGCGCGGGAATCCACGGGTCCACATCCGTACCCACGATAACGGCTTCTTCAAACGGGTCCTTTTCCAACTGTTTGGCCACAAATTCCGTGCAGTTGGTGATTTCAAAGCGGCGGCGTTCCGCCGGCAGAGAACCCGAAATTTCCACCTCGCGCAAAAGGACGGGGGCGTTTTCGTTTAAGAAAACAAAACTCGCCAAGTCTTTGCCGAAGAAGGAATAAATGCGGCCGCCGTTGCCCACGGCTTCTTTGTCGCTGTCGTTAAACGCGCGGCCCAAAGAAAGGCTGGACGGTTCCACGGACACGAGTTCCAACCCCACCGATTTCAACCCCTTGCGCAGGCGTTCAATAATCAGTTTGGTGGTCATCGCAAACACCACGCCCAGGCGTTTTTGCTTGGTCGCGGCGGTTTCAAATTCATAGACGTGATACGCATATTCCGCTTTTTCAAACGGAAAATGAATATACTTGCGCGCTTGGAGCGGGATGGAACTCTTCCACATTTTGCGCTCAATAGCGGCCGGGATAACAAAGTGGCGCAGTAAGCAGAAAGAAGAAGCCAAACTGACCACCACACGGTTGGTTTTCCATTTCTTTTTAGACGTTACTTTTTTAAGGGATTCCAACCAACTGTCCATAGAAAAGAACGTTTCGTTCAAATCTAACGGTTTTAATAAAGTTTTATCTACGGAATTAATCGGCACGCGCACCAAAGATTCCAGCACGGTTCCGCTGTCTTTTTTGGTGGTTTGCGCCACATACATTTCGTCAATGCCAATGTAAATACCCAAGCAATCCGGGTGGGCATTCATATTTTGGCCGATTAACGCTTCCGTAATACTAGCAAGATTGCTATTCATACTCACCTCGGGGTTTAGTTAGCGCTTCCAGTGCCGTAATCTTCATACGGCATATCGTACGGATTATTTACCGGAGCGGTGGACGGCTGCGTAGTATAGGCTTGCGTATCCGTCGGGGTATCATACGGAGAATAAGGCTGCTGAGTGGACGGATAAGCCGCCGAGCCGAGCGTATCGGGCGTATCCACCGGAACGGTCGTGGTTACGTCCGCAGCGGGAGCCGCCGTTTCCGTTTGGGCTTGGGTTTCTACTGGCTGTTCCGCAGGCGCGTGAGAAGCGGTCATCGTGCGGGTCGGTTTGGTCCACAAGCGTTCCGTTTTATAATTGCAAGAGGGGCAAAGTTCATCACCCGTTACCGCCGTCTGGCAGGCAGAGGTGCCGCAAGAAGCGGAAGCGGTTTTCTTTTGCGCCGAGCATTTCACAATCACGCGGCGGCGCAAGGTTTGTTTTTGGCCCTTCAAATCCGTAGCGGTCAATACCAAGGTGTATTTACCGCAGGGGAGTTCCGGCCCGATAATACCTTTGCGGCCGTTCCATAAAATCTGGTGATAAACCGGCGTAAAGCCTTCCAACTGGCGGACAACATAATAGTTGCCGTCGCGGCCGTGCTGGACGACCTGCAAGAGCCAGTTATCAATCGGGTTTACCGTTTCCAACACAGAAAAATCTACTGCATAGGCTTCGCCCAACGCGCGGTCAATGGCGTGGCATTGGGGCACAATCGCCATACTAAGCAGCGGGGCTTTTTCGTTGCCTTCGTTCTTTTCCATACGGGTCGGCAATTTGGCGGTGTAGTCAAACACGATAGCAAGCCCGTTCAAATTGGCAAAGCGGGCCGGCGGTTCCTGGTCGGCAAGGCCCAAGTTGTAATGCAATTTGCCTTGGGAAATACCGCGGTTTACAAAATAAGAGTTAAGCGCCATCGCCTGGCGGATACCCGAGAGGGTTACGTCGTCAGTGTAAGAGCCGGGCGGCAAAATAATATAGCCCGCGCCCTGCACCAAGGCCAACATTTCGTAAATGCTGTTTAAGAGCGGCAAGGCTTCGGGGCGAAATTTGTTTCCGTCAAAAAGTACGTCGGCGTCAATATCCAAGGCATCGGGCATATTGTCGCGGAAATAAAGGTGCACGCCCTTGGCGGCATTGATTTTTTCAATGGCGGCGGCGGTCATAGAATCCAACTTTTGGTTGGTGTATAAATCGCGCGCTTCCACCGCTTCGGGAGACGTTAAATCGGTAAAAGTGGAATCAGCCGACGAGGTCAACGTGCCTTCTTGGCGGGCGGCGTCCGTTACCGTCTGGGTTTGATTAGCAATCGCCTGTTCGTCCGCGTTTTGAACAGCCGTTCCGGCGGCAGTTGCGGCCCCGGCCACGGTGGAGGCTTCCACAGCGGCTTCGTTCACATCCGCGGCGGCCTGCAAAGCGTTTTGGCGCGCAGTATCAGCGGCTTCTTGGGCGGCTAATCGCTGCGCTTCAATGCGGTCCGTCAACGCCTGTTGTTGGGCGTTTACGTCGTTTACTAATCCTTCTTTGGCTGCGGCGGCCTGTTCTTGCGCTTCTTGGGCTTTGGCTTGCGCTTCGGCCGCGGCGGCTTGCGCCTGCTGTTGGGCTTCGGCCACAGCGTCGGTGGCTACGTCGTCCAGCGTTTTTACTTCGCCTTCTTTAAAATTAACATCCACTTCCACCGGGGTTTGAATACCACCGATACGGTTATGGATTAATTCCACATATTTATTGGCTTCGGCTACTTGGTCTTTATCGCCGTGAACCATCACGTCAATAAAATAGTCCATTGCTTCGCTGTCTTTATTTTTTTCGTACAGCGAGATACCTTTTGCCAACTGCTTGGCGGGCGAGGCCGCATAAACCAGCGTTCCCCCCGTCAATAAAAAGCATAAGAAAGAAACGGTCAAATAACTGAATATTTTATTTGTTTTCATTATTGATTTTCCTGTCCCTTGCGATAATAATGGGTTCACCCTGCAACACACAGATAATAGAATTATAGCAATTTAGCGCGGTTTGTAAAGCGCATTTTTTATAAACGCGGAAAATTGCCGTTATTCAAGCGCCTTTAAACGCGCCGTAGCCACCGCGTTTTGCGGGTAATAAAACAACGCATCCAACAAACAGCGTTTGGCGTTTTTCACGTCCTCCGCCTTGCGGTAGAGGGTGGAAAGCGCGATATTGGCCCACAAATCGTCCGGGTGTTCGGCGAGCAATTGGTCCAAAACCTCTTTGGATTTAATGTCGTTGCCGGAAAGCGACAAAATGCGCGCGAGTAAAATCGGCCCGTTGGTGTCCTCGGGGTATTCCTTGATATACGCCTCTACATCACTGCGCAAGCGGTGCTGGTAAAATTCGGACATTTTTTCAAACTTGTCCGCCTTTTCCTGGTAGCGCTGCAACTGACGCGCCTGCGCCAAAATAGCGGGTTTATCCTTGGTTTTGCCGTACAGCGAGTCCAAGCGCGCGAGTAGTTCCTTATCTAGTGTATCCACGGTAAGGCCGCGCTTATAGACGCTTTTGGCGTATTCGGTATCGCCCAATTTTTGATGGATTTCCCCCGCCATACGCCACAGCACGGGCTCGTACGGGAAGAGTTTTAAGCCGCGTTCCACCAATGACAAGGCGTTTTCGTCAGCATAAATAACATCTTCATCCAACAGTTGCGAAAGCATTTGATATGCTTGCAAATTGTACGGATGCAATTTTAAATTATCCATTAAGTAATGCACGGCCTTTTTGTTGTCGTGCGTGCCCAAGGCGGCCAAGGCGGCGTGAAAATAGACCTCTTCGTAATACGAAGCCGCGGCAATCGTCTTTTCAAAGGCGGCCAAGGAGTCTTTATATTTGCCCTGCGCCAAAAGGACATTACCCAAGCGGAAGCCTGCTTCGGTATTGGCCGGGTACAACTTTAACGCGCGGGAAAGATTCTCCACGGCGGCGGGGTAATTCTTCGCCGCAATTTCCTTTTGGCCCAAAAACGCGCGGTGTTCGCTTGCCAGCCACAACCCCTGCCACGCAATAACGGCCACGCAAGAGGCCAAAACGGCCAAGGCAACGGTTTTGGTAACCGGGTTGACGGTAATCACCACACTGCGCTCTTCCTTGCCTACGCCGCTGACTTCGGCCCCAACAATCCACCAAAAGATAAACGCCGGCACCACCGCGTGCAGGGAAATATTAAACATATTGTCCGCCAGCATCCCCAAAATACCGCAAAATAGCGCCTGCAAAAGTTGCTTTTTATCGCCCTCTTTTTTATGGGCGGCAAAGTCGCGCACTTCCAAAAAAAGCACCATAAACATAAAGAGGAACAAGCCTAAACCGACAATTCCCCCCTGTGCCAGTTGGAAGAACAGTTCGTTGTGCGGCGCGTGGGTAATGGTTTTTAGTTCGCGCAAATTGGGATAATGGAGCAAGGTTTTGGGCTGGTTTTGCTCAAAAGCCATTTGAAAATTTCCCAAACCGCTGCCCATTACGGGGCGGTCCAAAAAGATTTCCTTGGAAACATCCCACATAAACAAACGCTGGTGGAGCGACTGGAAGATATGGTCCTTATCAATGTTAAGCGTAATGTTAGAGGGCGTAACGAGGGATAGTTCCTTGGCGCGCGTGGCCACCGGGCGGGTAGCCGAAGCGCCGTCTATATATACGGAGCCCCAACCTACGCCTATGGCAAGCAGGGCAAGCAGAAATACACGGCCTTTGCGCTGCCAAATAAGCGAGCGCAACGTGCCGAACATCCACATCATAATAAGCCCGCACAAGGCCCCTAACCAGCACGAACGCGCCACGCCAAAGGATAAGAACAAAATATATACAAGCACTAACAGGCCATAGACAATAAAATCCTTTTTGCTGTCCGTGCGCATATAATACACGAGTAACGACGGCAACAGCATTACCACCGCCGAGGATAAAAAGTTCGGGTTTCCAAAGGTGGAAAAGGCCTTGGTGGCAAACTGGTTGATTTCAAACGGCCATAAAAATTCAAGTCCAAGCGCCTGCAAAACGCCGTAACAGCAAGCCAAAAATACGGCAACAAACATCAGTACCAAAATATTTTCCTGCGTAAGTTTTTTTAGCACCCGCACGCCTAAATAAACGCCTAAAATCCACAACACGAGCGCGTACCAGTCAAACATTTGCGCAAAAAGGCCATCGGAAGCGATGTTCGTTTTTAGCATTGGCAAAAAATACCACAACGCCCCCCACGCCAGAAAGAGCAAAATATAGTTGGTTTTGCTTTCTATCACACCCGAAAAGACCACATTTTTGCTGATTACATACGCCCCCAAGGCCACAATACCCAGCAATGTGCCGTAATTAAGCAAACCGTAAAACATTGTTTGGCGCAAGGCCTGCGGTGCGGACGACACGGCAGAAAGCCACCCCACCACGCACGCAATCACATAGACAAAAAAGGCCAAATCAAAAAATGTTTTAGTAAAATCAATATCCTTTAAGCGCAAAAAGCGGAACGCCAAGGTACCGTAAATAAGGGCCAACAGCACATATAACAGCGTATTTTGCACAAAAAACGGATTGGCGGTAAGGTCGGTAAAAAACACGAGCGGCACGACGAGGAAGCACATCGCCAGCAACACGCGGATAATCTTCATATAGATAGTTTCTTTTTCGGGTTTGATTAAATTTAGCATAAAAAGTCCATAAAAAGGTTTATTATATTGTAGTTTTTTACGATGTGCAAGGTAAAGGGGCCAAATTAGATTAGAAAAGAAGGGAAAATGATACTTGATTGTAGACGACGAATAACGCGCCGTCATCCCATAAGGTTTTTATATGGGATCTGCTGTTGCGTGCCAAAACAGCAAAAGACGGATTCCCGGCTACAACACTCGGGAATGACGACTTTATGAAAAAAAGAGGTCATTCTGAACTGGTGGCCCGCAGGGTTTTCAGAATCTACCGCTTGGGTAGTTTGCCGTTTATAAAAATAATAGTCATACTGGAAGGTTTCTGTCCAGTATCTACTCCTTATTTAATAACAACAG